>DATDOP010000001.1:0-2367 GCA_035293185.1 Dehalococcoidia bacterium
CACACCCTCGGTGGCGAGACGGTCTGGTTCCCCCGCCTGCGTGGCGATCAGCCTGTCTTGACGCGCTGGGAGGACGCCCCAGACGTCGCGACGCTGCGGTCGAAGTGGGCGGACGAAGAGGCGAAGCATCGCGCCTACCTGGCGCAGCTCACGAACGCAGAGGTCGCCACAGACGTCGTGTTCACGGGCCGGGACGGCAACGAGCGCCGCATCCCTCGCTGGCAGATCCTGACTCTCGTCTACCACCACACGACCCAGCATCGCAGCGAGGCGGCAGAGGCGCTGACCATGATCGGCCACTCGCCGGGTGACTTCGACCTCCTGGTCTATACGAGAGAGACCGGGAGGTAGCGATTGACGGGCAACGGCAGCAGGCAGCTTGGACGCTCTTGGTACGGGGCGCCGCACTCTTACAATCGCGGCACTGAGGGCTGGGAGCTAGTCTCTCGGTCCCTCAACTCAGACCTTTCAATCCACTGAGCGCCGCTTGCAGGTCCTCCGCCAGCGGCGCTTCGAAGCTGAGCTCGCGGCCGTCTACGGGGTGGTTCAGGCTGAGACGCCAGGCGTGCAGGAACTGGCGCGCCACCAACGGCGTCCGGTGGCCGTAGACCGCGTCACCGGTGACGGGATGGCCCAGCGACGCCAGGTGAACGCGGATTTGATGCGTCCGCCCCGTAATCAGCGTGGCTTCGAGGTAGGTGTAGCCCTCGAATCGCGCCCGCACGCGGTATGACGTTTGTGCCTCCCTGGCCGCGGCGCCGTTGACCCGCATGCGCTTGCGGTTGTGCGTGTCGCGGCCGATCGGCGCGTCGATCATGGCCTCGTCAGGCTGCAGGCTGCCGTCGACCAGCGCCAGGTAGGTCTTGTGCATGCGACGCTCCGCCAGCTGACGCGTCAGGCTGTGATGCGCTCGCTCCGTCTTCGCCGCGACGATCAACCCCGAAGTGTCCTTGTCGAGCCGGTGGACGATGCCGGGACGTTGCACGCCGCCGATGCCGGGTAGGTCGGGACAGTGCGCCAGCAGCGCGTTAACCAGCGTGCTGCCCGTATGCCCGGGACCCGGGTGTACCGCCATGCCCGGCGGCTTATCGACGACGATCATGTCCTCGTCCTCGTAGACGATTGTCAGGGGGATCGACTCCGGCTGCGGCTCAGCGGACACCGGCGCCGGCACGCGCACGGAGAGGCGCTCGCCGCCGATCAGACGGTCGCCGGGTTTGGCGCGCACGCGGCCGCCTTCGCTGACCAGGCCGTCGGCGATCAGGCGGTGAGCTTGCGGACGCGAAAGCTCGCAGAGTCGCGCCACGGCGACGTCCAGCCGCTCGCCCGGCTGGTCCGAGACGACCTCCCGCAGGGTTTCAGCCGCCGTCAGGCTTGGTCTCCCTCAAAGCGCGTTCCGAGAGCAGGAAGAACCCGGCGATGATCACCAGCCCGATGACGATCGACGAGTCGGCGACGTTGAACTCAGGGTAGCGCGGGAAATCAATGAAGTCGGTGACCTCGCCGAAGCGCACCCGGTCGAGCAGGTTGCCGAAGGCTCCGCCCAGCAGCAGGCCCATCGCGACGCGCATCAGGCCGTGCTCCAGCGGTGGGTACGCGTAATAAAAGGCGATCGCGCCAATCGCAATCACGGCCGTAACGGTGAGAAACAGGCCCTGGCCCTGCAGGATGCCGAACGCGGCGCCGCTATTGGTGACGTGCGTCAGCTTGACCAGCCAGCCGTCCGACGGCCACGACTCGCCGATGGCGAGCCAGTCGCGGATGATCGCCTTGGTCAGCTGGTCGAGCGCGAAGACCGACGCGGCGACGAGGAAGAACGGCGCGTCGCGGCGGGCGCGTCGCGCCAGCAACGACGATTGCGGGGCAGTGTGGCCGGCGCCGGCTTGCGTTGTCGACATCGTGCTGATCATAGCAAGCCGGGGTAAGGATGACCGCCTGCGGGTGCTCAGCTATAGTGATTTCGCCTGGAATCGGGGAGAACATGAACATCTTCAATCGACGCAACGCCGATCGCGAGAAGTGGGGCGAACGCCTGCCACCCGGTCAGACGGCGACGGACGGCTGGCCGATCCTGCACTACGGCTCCATACCGCTGATTGAGACCAAGGACTGGAAGCTCGAGCTGGCGGGGACGGTCGAAGAGCCGGTCAGCATCAGCTGGGAGGAGTTCATCGCGCTGCCGCAGGTCACCGTGACTAACGACATCCACTGCGTCACGGCCTGGAGCAAGTTCGACAACACCTGGACGGGCGTGCCGGTGCGCGAAGTGCTGAAGCTCGTCCAGCTCAAGCCTGAGACGAAGCACGTGATGATCCACTCCTACGGCGGCTACACCACCAACCTGCCGCTGGAGGACCTCGACCGCGA
>DATDOP010000002.1:0-9249 GCA_035293185.1 Dehalococcoidia bacterium
GGTGCGTGGGCTTCGTCACGCTGACTGGGGCGGGGGCTAAAGTCCAGCTTTCCTTTGCCGGACGAAGGCGAGATGATACGCGGACTATGTTGCCGAGAGACGCTGCTTGAGCCTGGAAGCCACTCGCAGCCCGGGTGCGCCGTTGGGCCAGACGAAGGGCAGCCGCTCGTTTGCGGTGCGCTGGGCGGCGGATCACGGCGTGCACTACGGCTGGGTGGTCGTAGGCGTGGCGTTCTTGATCGTCGTGATCGCTTCGGGCGTGCGGGCGACGCCGGGGGTGCTGATCCGGCCGCTGGAGCGTGACTTCAGCTGGAGCCGCAGCGAGATCTCGTTGGCGATCTCGCTCAGCCTGCTCATGTACGGGCTGGCTTCGCCTCTGAGCGGGCGCATCGCCGATCGCTTTGGGCTGCGGGGCATGACGCTGGGTTTCCTGGTCACGTCGGGTCTCGGCGTGGCGCTGGCGACGACGGTTCAGCACCTGTGGCAGCTGCAGGTGTTCTGGGGACTGATCGTTGGTCTCGGGACGGGCGGTGTGGCCACCGTGATGGGCGCCATCGTGGCAAACACCTGGTTCGAGACGCGGCGAGGGCTGATCGTGGGCATGATCGGCGGCGCGGCGAGCGCGGGACAGCTGGTCTTCCTGCCGCTGCTGGTCTGGATCACGGCGACCTGGGACTGGCGCACGGCGCTGACGGTGCTGGCGACGCTGATGCTGGCCGTTGTCCTGCCGCTGGCGTTCTTGCTGATGCGCAGCCGCCCGCATGACGTGGGGCTAGAGCCGTACGGCGCCGGCAGTGCAGGGGCGGCGGCGAGAGCCGACACTCGGGTCACGCCGATAAGCCAGGCAGTGCGTACGGGCGACTTCTGGCTGCTGGCTTCGACGTTCTTCGTCTGCGGCTTCACAACGGTTGGGTTGATCGGCGCGCACTTCATCCCGCACGCCACCGAGCACGGTTTCTCGGAGGGAGAGGCGGCGGGGATCCTCAGCCTGATCGGCGCCATGAACGTGGTAGGGACGTTGACGTCGGGCTGGCTGTGCGACCGCTATCCGCCGCGAATGCTCCTGGCCACGTATTACTTCATCCGGGCGCTATCGCTGATCGTGCTGCCGTTGATCACGACGCTGCCGCTGATGTCGCTGTTCGCCGTGGCGTTCGGGCTGGACTACATCGCGACGGTGCCGCCGACCGTGATGCTGACGGCGGACCGCTTCGGGCGGCGCTCCGTGGGCACGATTTACGGCTGGATCACGTTTGCGCACATGGTCGGCGGCGCAATCGCATCCTACGTCGCGGGGTACATCCACGACGTGGCGGGCGAGTACACGATCGCGATGTACATGGCGGGGCTGCTGGGCCTGCTGGCGGCGATGCTGGCGTTCGGGATCAGCGGCAGCGGTCGTGAGCCGGAGGCCAAGGCGGCAGGACTGGCCGGGGTGTAGGGAGCAGGCACCAAGCTACCCGCAACAGGCAACAGGGTTTGCGTCAGGTAGCGAAGACGGCGCCGGAGTGGTGGTGCAGGAGTTTCCACGCCCCTTCTTCGAGGATGAAGACGTTGGTGGCGACGAGGGGCGAGCCGGCGACCAGCTCGCGGCAAGTGACGACGGCGATCGTGTCGAAGAGCGAGGCGGTGGCGCCGCCGGTGACGATCCGGGGCTGGTTGGGGTTGTCGAGGATGTTGTGCCAGCTCTCGAGCACCGCCTCGCGGCCTTGAAGGACGTTCCAGCCGGGATGGACGCAGGTGACCCGCGGCCCGGTGGCCCAGAGGCTGTCCATTAACTGCGAGTCCTTCTGGTTGAAGGCGTTGTAGAAGGCCTCGTTGGCGGCGAGGACGGCGGTTTCGTCAGATCGCATCGTGACCTACCTCGCAGCGATCTTACGCGTTGCTTCGAGGACGGCGACCGGCGGCGGTAGAGTAGAGGGGCATGGCGAGTAACCCGGCCCCAGCCAGCATCTCCCACCTGACGGGACTGACCGCCGCCGAAGCCTCGAGGCGGGCAGCAGCGGGTCAAGCCAACTCGATTACCTGGACGACCAGCCGCACCTTCGGCAAGATCGTGCGCGATAACGCCGCATCGCCGATCAACATCGTCCTGTTCACAATCTCGGGGATGCTGCTGGCGCTGCAGCTGTTCGGCGATGCGGTGCTAACGGCCGGCCTCGTGCTGGGCAACGTGGTGGCGGGTGTCGTCCAGGAGACGCGGGCCAAGCGCCAGCTCGATCGGATCGCTCTGCTCAACCGGCCGCAGGCGCTGGTGATCCGCGACGGTGGCGAAATCGAGATCGCGCCCGAAGCGATCGTGGTCGGCGATTACCTGGTGCTGCGGCCCGGCGACCAGGTGTTCGTCGATGGGAGCCTGGTTGTCGCCAGCGGCCTTGGCGTCGACGAATCGCTGGTAACCGGCGAATCGGACATCGTGCCCAAGCGCCAGGGCGACGCGGTTATTTCCGGGACGTACTGCATGGCGGGCAGCGGCGTCTACGAAGCCACGCTGGTCGGCGCCGACACGACGGCGAGCAAGATCACGGCCCGCGCCCGCGAGAACCGGGTCCCGAGGACGCCGCTGCAGCGCGAGGTGGGGCTGGTGCTCTGGGTGATGACGATGGTGGTCGTGATCCTGAGTCTGGTGGTCATCCGTTCGTTCGAGCAGGCGAACGGCGACGTGCCGCTAAAGGAGACGGTGCGGGCCGCCGCGGTCATCGTGGCGCTGGTGCCCCAGGGCCTGGCGGTGATGGTCACGGTGAGCTACGCGATGGCAGCGGTACGCATGGCCGGCGCCGGTCTGCTAATCCAACGGATGAACGCGGTGGAGTCGATCAGCCACGTCGACGTGCTCTGCCTGGACAAGACAGGGACGTTGACCACCAACAGGCTAACCGTCGAGAGCCTGAAACCGTATGGCGTCAGCGAGGCCGAGCTGCAAGAACAGCTCGGTACGTTCGCGGCGAGCGCCTCGTTTCGCAACCGGACGGCGGATGCGATCCAGGAGTCGTTCGAGAGTCCGGCGCGCACCTATGTCGACGAAGTGGCGTTCGATTCGTCGCGCAAGTGGAGCGGTCTGGCGTTTGCCGAGGGCGGGATGAAGGGGGCGTTCGTGCTGGGCGCTCCCGAGTACATCGCCCCGCACGTCACCAGCAGTACGGCAATCATGGACGCCGAAGAGTGGGTTGAACGGGGGCTGCGCGTCCTGTTGTTCGCGGTTAATGTCGAGACTCAGAGCTTCGAGCGCGAGGACGGCGAACCGCTGCTGCCGGCCACGCTGACCGCGCTGGGCTTGGTGGTCCTGCGGGACGAGACGAGGCCGGACGCCGCGCAGCTGATCGCCGAGTTCGGGCAGGCGGGGATCACGCTCAAGGTGATCTCCGGCGATCACCCGGACACCGTGGCGGCGCTCGCGCGACAAGCAGGCGTGCCGAACATCGGCGAACCGGTGTCCGGGCTAGATCTGGCCGAGGTGAACGACGCTGACCTCTTACGCCTGGCGCAGGGAGCGACGATCTTCGGCCGGATCTCGCCACACGACAAGGAGCGAATCGTCAGCGCGTTGCGGCGCAGCGGCGGCTACGTCGCGATGGTCGGCGACGGTGTCAACGACGTCCCGGCGCTGAAAGCGGCCCAGGTGGCCCTGGCGTTGCGCAGCGGCAGCGTGGTGACGCGTGACATCGCCGACATGGTGCTCCTGGAAGATGCCTTCGCGGCGCTGCCGCGGGCGTTTCAGGAGGGGCAGCGTATCCGCCGGGGCATGGAGAGCATCTTCCGTCTGTTCCTGACGAGGACGCTCTCGCTGACGCTCCTGATTCTCGTCATCTCTCTGCTGAACGACCCGTTCCCCGTGACGCCGCGCCATACGGCGATGATCGCCATGCTGAGCGTCGGCATACCGTCGTTGTTTCTGGCGGTGTGGGCAAAACCCGGCAAGACGGGAAGGCACGTCGTGCTCTCGGGCGCGGGCTTTGTGGTGCCTGCGGCGATTGGCATCACCGCCGTCGGGCTGGTCGTCTATGAGTTCTTCCTGTCGTCGACCGACGACCTCGACATGGCGCGGACCGCCCTCACGCTGACGGCGATCAGCTGCGGCCTGCTGCTGATCCTGTTCATGGAGCCGCCTTCGCCGGCGTGGGTCGCGGTCAGCCCTCTGAGCGGCGATTGGCGTCCCGTAGCTCTGGCCGTGGCCCTTTTCGCGCTGGGGGTTGGTTTCGCGGTCTGGCCGGTGACACGGGACTTCTACGAGCTGGTGCTGCCGGACGCCTGGGGCCTGGCGCTGATCGCGATGGTGGTCTTTGCCTGGATGATCATGGTGCGCGCGGTCTGGCGGTTCGACCTGCCGGGGCGCGTGTCGCAGCTTTGGAGGCGAGTGTAGCTGGGCAAAGTGTGGTCCTGGTTGCAGCGCTGAGCCAGATGGTCGTCGGAGCGAGCGGCTGCAAGGGGCCGACTAACGGTATGTCAACGAGGTGGTCAGTTGACGGTCACAGTTCGGCTCAACGTGTTCGCCCCCTGATTGGAGAACCACGTGACGCCTTCCTGGACAAGATCCCACGTGAGGCAATAGGTGCCCGGTATGGAAGGCGCGCGCAGCTGGCTTGCCAGGTTGGCGACGCCGCCGGACGGTGCAACGTTGTTGGGCAGGCCGGTCCGGAGACCGTCCCAGACGACGATTGCGGTTCCCGGACACGCGCCCTGGCGCCAGTGATAGGAGACCCGCACGGGGTTGGAGCCAGACGCGACCCAGGTTGCCGAGCCCGTGTTGGTGAACGAGAGGTTGACGCTGACGACCGCGTTCGCGGCGAGCGAGGATGGCGTGGTGTCCGAAGTCCAGCTCATCGCGTAGCCGGTGACGTTTACTGTGCGTGCAAGCGTGCTTGCGCTCTGAGTGGAGAACCAGGTGATACCCTCGCGGACGAGGTCCCAGATGACGCAGTAGGTCCCCGGCGTGGAGGGAGCCCGCAGCTGGCTGGCAAGGCCGGTCACGCTGGCGGCAGGGGCCACGTTACTGGGCAAGCTCGTGCGCACGCCGTCCCAGACGGCGTTTGCTGTGCCCGCGCACGCGCCTTGCCGCCAGTGGTAGGAGACTCGCACGGGGTTCGCACCGGTGTTGGCCCAGGTCAGCGAACCCGCGTTGGTGAAGGAGAGATTGACGTTTACGCTGGCGCCGGCGACGAGTGAGGAAGGCGTGTTTTCGGCGGTCCAGGTGACGGCATAGACCGGTGTGGTGACGTTCACCGTGCGGGTGAGTGTGTTCGCCCCCTGGGTGGAGAACCAGGTGATGCCTTCGCGGACGAGGTCCCAGACGAGACAATAGGTGCCCGCCGTGGCAGGAGCGCGCACCTGGCCGGCGAGGCCGGTCACGCTTGCAGCGGGCGCAACGTTATTGGGCAGGTTGGTGCGCACGCCATCCCAGACTGCAGTGGTGGTGCCTGCGCAGGCGCCCAGGCGCCAGTGGTAGGAGACTCGTACCGGGTTCGCACCGGTGTTGGCCCAGGTCAACGAACCGGTGTTGGTGAATGAGAGGTTGACACTGGCAGTGGCGCCAACGGCGAGCGAGGAAGGCGTGTTGTCGGCGGTCCAGGTGACGGCGTAGGTCGAAGCAACACTGTCATAGGCGAGGTTATCGAAGTTGGTGAGCCAGCCGTTCGTGCTCGCGATGGTGACGGACGAGCAGTTGCCAGGCCAGCCGGTAGATATCGTCACGAGCTGGCCGGCAGAGATTGTCTGCTGCTTGTTGGTCTGCCCGGCGCAGCTCAACGTGACGGTCGTGGAGCTGCTGCCGCCGTTGTAGGCCTGCAGGCTCACGAGGCGCTTGGGTGTGAGGAAGCTGAAACTCGCACTCGTTACGCCGGCGCCCGAGAAGCTCAGGTTCTTTGTCGTCAGGAGTCCGTAGGGACCGGAATGCAGCCATTGGCCGCTCCCCCAATCGACGACGCCAGCCGGATACTGGCCGTTCAGCGGCTGGTTCTGTCCCGCCCGATCGTCGAAGGTGATGGCGTCAATGTAACGGGCCGTGTAGGAGGCGCCCGAGGCCGGCGTGACGACTTCATGGCTGAGCGCGCCGGCGTCTGACCAGGAGCTGAAGACGTAATTGTTGGCTCCCGACGACTGAGGTGAGACGCCGCCGATCATCCTGCGCATACCGACGACGCTCTGGACGGTGATGGGCGTTGTCTGCGGCTGCCCGTCGATCGTCACCTGAAGGCCCGTGGGGACTGTTGTGAAGGTCAGGTCAGAGAGGTTTGGCGTAACGTCACGAGTTGTCGTGTGCGTGAGGCCTGTCGAGTCCTCGACCGTCAGGTGGATTCGGTACCAGACGTCAGCGGCGGTCTCACCGGTGTCGGGTATAACGAAGGAGCCAGTTTTGGATCCGGCCGTGTCCGGGACGAAGGGATGCGTATGAGTGTCGTGGTGGAAATCGACGCGCCAGGTGAAGGCGCTCGCTGGTAGGCTCCCGTCTTCGGGGTCCGTGCCGTTGCCGGAGTAATTGATCGTATCGCCCGCGTCATAGAGGGTGCCCCCGGCTGGCGTCGTGATGCTGGCGGTAGGCGATGAATTGCTGGTGACCGTTAGCGTTGCGTTATTGCTGGTAGCGTTGCCGAAACCATTGGTTACGACGGCGCGGAAGGTCGCACCGTTGTCCGAAAGCGCCACGGAGTTGATGGTGTAGGAGGAGGAGGTTGCGCCGGGTATCGGGGTGTTGTTGCGCTGCCATTGATAGCTCAGCGGGGGCGTCCCAGAAGCGCTGACGCTGAAGGTGACGGGCTGTCCCACGGACTTGAGTTGCGAATCAGGATGATCCGTGATGGTGGGTGCGATGCCTGCGGTGTACTGGACCCGCCTTACGCTGCCGTTGTTGATGTTCAGATAGAAGAGGCTGCCATCCGGCCCGACTTGAATGTCCACTGGACCAGAAGCGCCGGTAACGAAGTCAGTGACGGTGGAGGTCGACGGATCAAAGCGCCGGATCCAGTCGCTGCAGTAGTCGCCGAAGAAGTAGTCGCCGGTGTACTCAGCCGGGAACTGCGCCGTCGCCGGGTTGTAGAACGCGCCGCCCGTGATGGCGCAGCCTTCGCTGTGATCGTAAGCGAAGAGGGGTGAACGGTAAGCGGGGTTGGTGGTGCTGCCCTCCGTGTTGGGCCAGCCGTAGTTGGACCCGGCGATCCCGTCGTTGATCTCTTCCCAGGTGTTCTGCCCGACGTCGTTGATGAACATCCGGCCCGTCCCGGGCTGAAAAGTGAAGGTGAAGGGATTGCGGAGGCCGAGTGCCCAGATGGCGCGGTTGGCGCCGGTAGTGCTGCCGAAGAAGGGATTGTCGGTGGGGATGGAGCCGTCCGGGTTGAGCCGCAGCATCTTGCCGTGTCGCGTCGTCATCGACTGTGCGTTGGCTCCGTTGGCGTTGTCGCCCGTTGCGATGTAGAGCTTGCCATCCGGTCCAAAGTGAATGGCGCCACCGTTGTGGTTGGTAGCGCCGTGACCGTCGAGTTCCACGAGGATCACTTCGGAGCCCGCGACGGCGACGTTGCCGTTAGCGGTGAAGCGGCTGACCCGGTTGTGCGTGTCGGCTGCCGTGGTGGTGTAGTAGACGTAGATGAATTGGTTACTCGAAAAACTGGGGTCGAATGCTATGCCCAGAAGGCCTCTTTCGCCGGTGTTGTTCACGGACACGGTGAGGAAGGCGGTTGGGAGCAGAGCGCCGTTCTCAATCACGCGCAGGCTGCCACCTTGCTCTGCGACGAAGAGCCGGCCGTCGGGAGCGAACGCCATAGCAGTTGGGCTGGATAGGCCACTTGAATAGCTGGAATCGCTGAAGCCGGAAGGCACGGTTGCTGCCTGGACAGGCGGAGCGTCTATCTGAGCAAGGCTGGCCACCAAGACGATGAGCAAGGCAACGGCCGACTTGAGGAGATAGCCGTGGCCCGGCGTGCTAGACGTCATGCGGACCTCCGGGGAAGGGGTGCTCTTAGATTATCGGCGTGGGGGACCTCGGCCGGTATACCTTGAGAGACTAGGCTGAATGCACCTCCTGCCGCCCAAAACGGGCGCTCTTTCTAATTGCCGAGGGCCGGAGTGACGACGGGAGTCACTCCTGAGACGACGTCGAGTACCAACCTGAGTCCTGGGCTCTGATGATTGGGTCTGCCGGTCGCCAAGGCACACGATTCAGGTCGAGAGTCGCAGCTTCGGCGGGATAATGGTGCCTGGCGATAGAATGATGCCCAGCAGTGAAGGCCTCGTCTGCTTGGTAGCCAAGGAGCCAGAAATGCCGCGTTTGCCCGTACCGTCCGATAGCGATGCCTTCTCGGAAGGCACGCGACTTGCCGTCCGGCACATACTCGAGACGCGCGGTGGCGGTGTGCCGCCGCCGAGCGGCCTGCTGACCTACGCCGAGCACGCGGGAGCCTTGTTGTCCGATCTGGTGGAGCACTTGCGCTTCCACACCTCGCTGACGAACGCCGAGACCGAGCTGGCGATCTGCACCTCTGCCCGCGCTTCCAACAACGACTACATCTGGAATGCGCACACGCGCCTGGGCCTGCAGGAGGGCACGCGCGAGGAAGCGCTGCATGCTGTCGATACGCACGGGCCACTGGACGGTCTGACCGCGGACGAGATGTTGATCGTCCGCTTCGGCCGAGAGCTGCTCGAGCAGCCGGCGGTATCCGAGGCGACCTTCAATGAGGTACGCGCCCGCTACGGTGAGAGGGGCCTGATGGAGCTGGTGGCCGTGATGAGCGTTTACACGATGAACGCCAGCATCCTGCGCGTCGTGGATTTCCAGCCCGCTCTCGAAGCTAGGCGTTTGAGCGTCTAGAGCCTTACATCGGCTCCCGGCGTCGGGACCGGCACCGCACTAACCTCAGCCCGAGGCCACGCTGTCTTCTGATTTCGCTGCCCCGTGACACGGCGATTTCCTCGATGCTCACCAGCCTGGTTAGGGCCAGGTTGGTCAAAGCCGAAATTGACGCGGCCACTTCAGGCAGGACAAGATCGCACCGCGATCCTGAGAGGTTGTCCGCACTTGAGTCGTTGGGGGCGTTCTGTGTATACCATTATCGGGTTCAACAAGATACTGGCGGAGCACATCGATGACTACATCGAGAACATGAAAATCTGTGCCCAGAAGACTAACCAGGAACCGGGCTGCATTCGCTACGAGGTGATGCAGGACCTCGCCGATCCCTCGATGATGTGCCTTTTCCAGGTTTTCGTGGACGAGGCCGCCTACCAGGTCCACCAGGAGTCCGAGCACCACCGAGTTTG
>DATDOP010000003.1:0-15832 GCA_035293185.1 Dehalococcoidia bacterium
GAAAGCGGGTAGACCGCGCCGAGCGCCTGGGCGTTGAGCCTGGCCTCCATCCGCCGGTAGCCATTGAAGTTCAGCAACCCGAACTCGTGGAAGCGGAAGACGCCCCTGGCGTCGACGGTGCGCAGCCAGAGCGTGGTGCCCTGCCGCGGGCCGACGGGTGCGACCCAGAGCGACACGGCGGCCGGCTCGCCGGGCAGCTGGATGCCGTGGTCCCTGATCGGCGAGCCCTGGATGCGGCGCAACATCGAGCTCAGGTCCTGGTTGGCGAAGTCGTCTCGCCACCAGGCGATGTCGCCCGCCGCGTCCGGCTCGACGCCGAGGATGTCGACCTGGGCGCCGAAGTTGGGCAACGGACCGATGCTCATGAGCGTGCGGGTCGCGGTCATGGCGTTTTCGACGCCGGGGACCTCTCTGAGCTTGGCCGCGGCGTCCGCGCTGAAGCCGCTGGCCAGTTGCCCGATGCCGGTGAGGCGCATATCGGAACCGGAGGAGTAGAGGGCGCGGTCCTGCTGGCTGCGGTCCGTGGTCTCGCCGTACGTCGCCGCGAACGTGCCGACGGCGGCCGCCATGACGACGAGCAGCGCCAGCTGCGTGTAGCGCGCCGGGCTGCGCGTCAGCTGCCAGAGGCCGAGCGTGATGCCTGGCCCCGCCGTCGTCGTGGCGATCCGGGTGATCAGCCCCAGGACGAGGGGCAGGAAGCGGAAGAGCAGCGCGCCGATCGCCAGGATGATCAACAGCGGCGACATGAGCAGCAGCGGGTCCGCGGACCAACCGCCGACGCTCTCCGGATCGAAGACGCTGCCGCGCTGGTTGAGCTGCCACAGCGAGAACGCGGAGATGCCGACCAGCGCGAAGTCCAGGTAGTAGCGCTGCAGGATCGACTTGCCCGGCCGCGCGGAGGAACGCAGGAACAGCACCATGCCTTTCTTCGCCGCGATGAACGCCGGGACGACCACGGCGATCGCGGCGATCGCGGCGCCGCCGAGCGCGAACAGGAAGGCGACCGGCACGAGCGTGAAGGGAAGGAAGCCGCCGCCGGAGATCGACTCGAAGGTGCCGGTCTTGCCGAGCAGCGCGATGGCGCCGCTGGCCAGGAAGGGCGCCACGAACGCCGCGGCCAGGCCCAGCGCGAACGCCTCGGCGACGGACATGGCCACCAGCTGGCCCACCGTCGCGCCGCGGCTGCGCAGCATCGCGATCTCCTCAGACCGGCGCTCCGCGAGCAGCGTTGACACCAGCATCACGTAGTAGACGGCGATGCCGACGACCTGGATCAGCAGCAGGATCAGCGTCACCTGGTTGAACGACGCCCGGTTCTGGAAGCTGGCAAGCGGCGAAGCCGTGGCGAGGTCCGGGATGGCGCCTGCATCCTCGATGCGCTTCTTCAGGCGTGCGAGCGAAGCCTGCGCTTCGTCCAGGTTGGCGGAGTCCAGGCGGGAGATGTCGATGAGGCCCAGGAGCCGGAACTCGGAAGGGAACGAGGGTAGCTGCTGCGGCAGAGCCTGGAAGAACGACTCCTCCGGCAGGACCGCGGGGACGATCGCCGGGCTTTCGTCGGTGGCCATCGGCCGGTTGAAGTTGATCGAGCCGGTCGACCAGAACGGGTCGTCCACGTCCCGGCGTTCGATGATCCCGACGATCACGGCGGTGATGCGGACGTTGACCACGGTCTGCGGCGTGCAGCGGAAGCGCTGCAGCTCGCGTATCTGGTCCGGGTCCTGCGTGGCCGGCGGCCGGTTGCAGTCGTCGTAGGCGAAGGTGGCCTCTACAGTCTCGCCCAGGTCCGCGTCGAGGAACGCCGCGGTCTCGACGGGGACTACGACCTCGAGCTTCGTCGGGTCGTTCGTGGGCTGGGCGGCGCGGCCCGCGACGAAGTTGACGTGGTCTTCGATGCGCGTGATGCCCTGGACGCGGATCAGCACCGGCTCGTCCGGCGTCGTTACCAGCTTGCCGCCGCGGGCGAGGGTCATGAGCGGCAGTGAACCGAAGCGCACCTCGTCCTTCGTGAACCAGCCGATCTCCTCCGACATCGCCCGCGCGAGCTCTTGCTGTTGACGCACCACCGCGGGGTCGCCGAGCGGGATGGGCACCATCGTGAAGCCGTTGCGGCTGGAGCTGCGCAGTGTCTTCTCCAGCGACTGCTGCAGGCCGAGGTCATTCATGACGCGGGTGTATACCGGTGAGATGGCGAGCAGCGTGGACGCAACGAGCACTCCGAAGGCGAGCACGAGCAGCAGGCGCCAGTTGGCGATCAGGCGTTGCACCATCAGCGGGCCGATGCTCATCAGGCCGTTCATCTGGCTAGAGTCGCAACCCCCTCAACGCCGGTCTGTTCTGGGCCAAGCCCCAGGCCCCCCTGCCGCGAGGGCTTGGGGGTGTCCCCCATGTTCAATACCGGGCCGTTCATGAACCGACGGAGTCTAGCATGAGGTCAGGCCAGCGCGGGCGCCGGTCTTTCGAGCAGCGCCAGCCCCGTCTCGACGGCCCTGAGCAGCGAATCCAGGTTCCAGCCCTTGCCTGCCGAGATCAGCACCGCTTCGGGGTGTTCCTGGCGCAGGCTGCCCTCCAGCTCGCGCACGACGCCCGGCTCGCCCTCAACGTCCGTGAGCAGGTCAACCTTGTTGAAGGCGACGATACGCGGCTTGGCGGCCAACCCCAGGTCTTCGAGCGTGTGCTCCACGGTGGCGTATTGCTCCTCGGCGTTTACATGCGTTATGTCGACTAGATGCACCAGAATGTCGGCGTCGGACAGCTCTTCCAGCGTGGCGCGGAAGGACGCCACCAGCTGCGTCGGCAGCTTCTGGATGAAGCCCACCGTGTCTGTCATCAGCACCTCGTGGCCGGATGGCAGGCGAACTCGGCGCGTCAGCGGGTCCAGCGTGGCGAAGAGCAGGTTCTCGGTGAACACCTCGGCGCCGGAGACAGCGCGCAGCAGCGTCGATTTGCCGGCGTTGGTGTAGCCGACCAGCGCGACGACGTTCATGCCCTGGCGGGCACGGCGGCGCCGGTGCAACTCGCGCTGCTGGCGTACCGCGTCGATCTCGCGGCGCAGCCGCGTGATCCGGCTGCGGACCAGCTGACGGTCGGTCTCGAGCTGAGTCTCGCCGGGGCCGCGCGTGCCGATGCGCCCCTCGAGGCGTTCGAGGTGGCTCCACTGCCCGGCGAGCCGCGGCATCAGATACTCGAGCTGCGCCAGCTCCACCTGCAGGCGCGCCTCCTTGGTCTGCGCGCGGCGGGCGAAGATGTCGATGATCAGCGCCGTGCGGTCCAGCACCTTGACCCCGAGGGCGTCTTCGAGGCTGCGCTGCTGCGATGGGCTCAGCTCGTCGTCGAAGATCACCATCGTGTAGTCGCAGGCCTGACGCTCAGCGATCACGTCCTCGACCTTGCCCTTGCCGATGTACGTCGCCGGGTGCGGTGAGTTGAGGCTTTGCACGGCGCGACCCACCACCTCGGCGCCCGCCGTGTGCGCCAGCAGCGCCAGTTCGTCCAGCGAGTCCTCGGCGTCAAGGCCATCCCGCTGGCCCTTGCGTTGCACGGCGACCAGGTAGGCGCGTTCGACAACGGGAGCGGTGGAGTGCAGGCCGTTAGCGTGGCCGTTGCTGACTCGGTGTGTCTTCTGACGTGGCATCCGCGGTCATTGTACCGGAGTCAGGCCGGCGCCGGCGCGTCGCGGTGCGCCTGATAGGTGGGCTTGAGTGCGGTCATGAACGCGGCGCAGACCAGCCACGAGCCGAGCAGGAACCACAGCGTCGCCTCGTAGGTGCCGGTCTGGTCGTAGACGAAGCCGGCGATGACCGGCCCGGCGGCGCCGGCGATTGTCGAGAAGAACTGCGTCAGCCCAACGATGCTGCCGATGTGCATGCGCCCGAAGAACTCCGGCCACAACAGGATGCTCAGCGGTGGGAAGCCGCTCAGCGTCATGCCCTGATAGGCCATCGCGATGTAGACGGTCTCGGTGCCGGCGACTTGCAGCAAGATCAGCGCGCCGATGCCCGTAAGCACGGCTTGAATGATGATCGCGCGGCGCACGCTGTAGCGGTCGGCGAGGATGCCCCAGGCGAAGCGCATGCCGATCGAGAACACGCCGTACACCGACAGAGACGCCGCGGCAACACCGGACGAAAAGCCGATCTCCTCGAAGTACGGCAGCATGACCACGGTGTGCGTCTGCAGGGAGTAGGTGCCGATGAGCATCGTCAGCATCAGGAACCAGAAGCGCATGCTCCCGATCAGCTCTGACAGGCTATAGCTGCGTTCGGTGGCCGCGGAGCGGCGCGAGTTGGCGCTGGGGCCGAGGCCGTTGTCCGGCAGCATGCCGATGTCCTCCGGCGAGCGCACGGCCAGCGGCACGCAGGGCAGCAGAATCACCAGCATGATCACGGCCAGCGCCGTCCAGGCGTCGCGCCAGCCCAGCTCTGAGATCAGGAAGGCGGTCAGCGGCGCCATGACCAGCGCCGAAACGCCGCCCCCATTGGCGGAAAACCCCACCGCGGTGCCTCGCCGGGCGACGTACCACTTGGCGATCAGCGTCGACTGGACGAGTCGCATGCCCGTGTTGCCCGCGCCGCCGATGAGGCCGTAGACGATGATGAACTGCAGCGGGCTATCGACCCAGCGCAGCGAGATCAGCGCGCAGGCGTCGACGAGGATGCCGATCAGCAGCAGGCGTGGCGGCCAGCCTTTGCGGTCGGCCAGGTGTCCGAGGAGCAGCCCCCCGGCGGCGCCCACGATCATGCGCAGCGCCAGTCCCAGGAAGATGCTGCCGTGGGCCCAGCCGGTGTCCGCGTGCATGGGCCCAACGAAGACCGGGATGCCCCAGAAGGAGATGGTGCCCATCATGAACACACAGAAGAAGCTGATGTAGATGATCACCCAGCCATAGAAAAACGGCAGGCGTCTTGCGACGCGCGCGGCAAAAATGCTGGCTTCCGGTGCTGCGCTCAAGGATCCCTGCCTGCTACTGACTGGCGGTGCTCGCGGGACACGGCGACTCAATCGGCGGCGCGCCTTGAGGATGTTAAAGCATTAAGGGTTGTTGGGGTCAGCCGGTGCTGGCGGCGGTTGGTGCGGCATCTACGGACTCGCGCCTGGGGCGCACGGCGTAGGTCGCCAGGGCGCAGAGCAGCCAGGTCGCGACGAGGATCCACAGCGAGGTGGTATAGGTGCCGGTGCTATCGAAGATGTAGCCCGCGATGAACGGCCCGGATGCACCGAGGATCGTCGTGAAGAACTGAGTCAGGCCGACGATGCTGCCGATATGGAACCGTCCGAAGAACTCCGGCCAGATCAGCTGGCCCAACGTGGGGAAACCGCCGAGCATGATGCCCATGTAAGCCGAAACCGCGTACAGGCTCCAGGCCTCGCCGATCTCGATCATCAAGACGGCGCCTACCGCCGTGAGCAACGCCTGGACGACCAATGCCATGCGCACCGTCAGGCGGTCGGCGGCAAAGCCCCAGACAAACCGCGCGACAATCGAGAACAGGCCGTAGATTGACACCGCGGCCGCGGCGGTCGTCTTCGTGAAGCCGATGTCCCGGAAGTACTCCACCATGATGATCGTCCCCGTTTGCAGCGAAAACGAACCGAAGACGATCGCCGCCAACAACAGGTAGAACTCTGGCATGCGCAGCGCTTCCTGCAACGTGTAGCTGCGTTCGGAGAGATAGGCCGGATTCGCGCGCGTACGCGCCGCGTGGTCGATGCCGTCCGGCTGCAACCCCATGTCCTCCGGCGCCCGTATCGCCAGGGGCACGCAAGGCAGCACGAGGAGCAACATGAGCGCGGCGAGCGCCGTCCAGGCGTCGCGCCAGCCCAGCTCGCTGACCATGACGGAGATCAGCGGCACCATGATCAGGGCAGACAGCCCGCCGCCCATCGATGAGAAGCCGACTGCCTTGCCGCGCCGTTCGAGAAACCACTTCGGGATCAGCGTGCCGCCCGTGACGCGCATCCCCGTGTTTCCGGCCCCGCCGATCACGCCGTACAGCAGGATGAACTGCAGCGGTGACTCCACCCAGCGCAGCGCCGCCAGCGACCCGGCGTCCACCAGCAGGCCGATGAGCAGCAGGCGCGAAGGGCCGCCACGACGGTCGGCAAAGCGTCCCAGGATCAACCCGCCGAAAGCGCCGACGATGAACCGCAGCGTCAGGGCAAGGAATATGCTGCCTCGCGACCAGCCGGTATCGTCCGTCATCGGTCGAATGAAGACCGGCAGGCCCCAGAAAGACGTGGCGCCCATCATGAACACGCCCAGGAAGCCTATGTAGACGACGATCCAGCCGTAGAAGAAGGGCAGGCGCCGCGCCAGGCGCCCTGCGATGCCTGGATGCGGGTCGGGACTCGGATTCAAGTCTGGTGTTCGGGATTAGCTGCGAAAGCGCATCAGCAGGCCGTTTACGGAGACGAGCCGCTGACGTATGGGGTCAGGCGCGAGCAGGAACTCCTCCAGCGTGACGGCTCCCAGGAGGGGCTGAACGTCCTCTTCGCCAAATACAACGAGGGTCATCTCTTCCTGGCCGTCAATGCGGACCCACGTGCGCCCCATCTCCCAGTCCCTTCGCGTGCCGTCCGCGAGCTCGAACGTCGATCTGCGATGCGGCTGCACACCGAGGCGGCGAAGCATGGACGCCGGCAGGACCGTGTAGGTGGAACCGGTATCGACAAGGGCTTCGATGGGTTCAAAGCGTTGCCGTTGCTGGTCACCGACTTCGAACTCGATGTTGAAAGTGCCCATCTAGGGTATTCTAGCGCCTATTTGTTCTGGTTAGCCCACTCGATCAGGCGCCTGGCCCCCTCTTCGACCCGGTCGTCCGGCGTCGTGATCGAGAGGCGGATGAAGCCTTCGCCTGACGGCCCGAAGGCGTTGCCCGGGGTGACGACAACGCCGATCTCGTCGATCAGCCGCGTTGCGAACTGCGCCGATGTGTAGCCCGGTGGGATCTTGGCCCAGATGTACAGGCTGGCAGCCGGCACGTTGACCCGCAGCCCGCAGGCACGCAGCGCGTCCACGAGACGGTCGCGGCGTCGCTGGTAGATGGCGTTGTGCTCCTCGATGCAGTCCTGAGGCCCTTCGAGGGCGGTGATCGCCATGCGCTGCACCGCCTGGTTGATCCCGGAATCGACGTTGCTCTTGATCCGGAACAGCGCGTCGATCAGCGTGGCGTTGCCCACGGCCATGCCGATGCGCCAGCCAGTCATGTTGTAGCTCTTCGACAGCGAGTGGAACTCGATGCCGACGTCGCGGGCGCCCTCCGCCTGCAGGAAGCTGATCGGCTTGTAGCCGTCGTAGGCGACTTCGCTGTACGGGCAGTCGTGGCAGATGGCGATGTCGTACTTCCTGGCGAAGCGCACCGCCTCTTCGAAGAACTCGATCGTCGCGATGCCGGCCGTCGGCGCGTTGGGGTAGTTGAGCCAGAGCACCTTGGCCCGGCGCGCGATGTCCTCGGGAATCGCCGAGAAGTCCGGCAGGAAGTCGTTCTCTTCCTTCAGCGGCATGAAGAAGGACTCGCCGCCGGCGAACATCGTGCCCATGCTGTAGACGGGATAGCCCGGGTCAGGCACGAGGCCGATGTCGCCGGGGTCGATCAGGCAGTAGGCGATGTTGGCGATGCCTTCCTTCGAGCCGATCAGCGGCAGGACTTCCTTGTCACGGTCGAGCGTGATGCCGAAGCGCCGCTGGTACCAGTCGGCGATCGCCTGGCGCAGCTCCGGCAGGCCGTCGGACTCCGGGTAGCGGTGGTTGGCGGGCACATCCGCCGCGGCGTGCATTGAGTCCATGATGTGCTTTGGCGTCGGAATATCCGGGTCGCCAATGGCGAAGGTAATGACATCGACGCCTTCAGAGCGCTTCTGATTGATCTTGCGGGTGATCTCCACGAAGGGGTACGGCGGTATGTTTGCGATTCGCTGCGAAATGCGCACTAGGGTCTCCGAATCCTGGTCTTGGTCTCGTCCACTATTGCCAAGCAACCTGCCATGTCGGGGACCAATTCGTTGGAAACCGCCTCGAGTGTCCGTTGAGCGATTTCGGGAGGCAACAAGCGGTTGAGTCGCAGGACCACGATGCCAGAATGCGTGCCTACGGGGAAGCGAAGCACGTTGGCGAAGTCGAGATCTGCAGTAATCAGAACGGCATGCGAAGCACGCGCGCGCACCATGATTGCGTCGTCGGAAGACGCATTCAATCCGGCTTCCTGGGCCGTTATGACTTCGTGGCCGAAGTCGCGCAATGGGCGAGCGATGAAACCCTGAACGTTCTCATCCAGGAAGAAGCGCCCCACTAGCGGGCTCGGGCCACCACGACCTCTTGGGAGATGATGTCTGCCGCATAACGAAGCACGTCAAGGATGTTCTGCCGCGTGAGGCCGTATGCGTCCTCGATCTGCTCATAGGACGCTCCTGCAGCCAACTGGTCCATGACGATGTCGATGGAGATTCGCGTCCCTTTGATCACCGGCTTGCCAAAGCTGACATCTGCATTCGCCGTTATACCCGGCGATATTTCGACTGGGCCCTTGCTCATCGACGGAAGTCCTCCGCTCTCATCATAAGCCTTCGCAACGCTGGTTAGGTCACCGTGCGCCCACCACGCTGGACTGCTGGTCCCACTTCAGCTCGTAGATGCGTACCGGGTCGTCGAAGCCGCGCAGCGCCATCTCGCCGCGGTCCGAGAACAGGAACCCCTTGCCCGCCGCCAGCTCACGCACCACGTTGGCGAGCAGCACTTCGCCGCCCTTCGCCTGGTCGGCGATGCGCGCGGCCTGGATCACCGCGGTGCCGAACAGGTCGTCGTCCTCAGCGATCGGCTCGCCGGCGCTGATGCCGACCCGCACGCGCAGCGATTCGTCCGCCGAGGCGTTGCGGTCGGCAAACGCCTTCTGCAAGGCGATGGCGCACTCCAGCGCGCGCGTGGCCGAGCCAAACGAGGCCATGAAGCTGTCGCCCATCGTCTTGACCTCGGAGCCGCCGTATGCCGCCAGCGCCTCGCGCGTGATGATTTCGTGCTCGCGCAGGACGGCGCGCCCGCCTTCGTCGCCGAGGCGCTGCATCATCGCCGTGTGCTTCTCGAGGTCTGAGAACAGGATGACACGCAACGCGCCCTGTTCGTGCTCGTGGTCCAGGTGGTCGTGCAGGTAGTCCTCTTCGCGCAGGCGCCGGTCGGGGTCAAGGAAGTCGAGCATGGCGTTGACGCCGCTCTCGTTGGGGAACGGGCCGATGGACGGCTCGCGCACCACGACGAGGCGCGAGTTGGCGATGCGCGAGGCGAAGCTGCGCGCGTTGTCCTCGCGGGCGCGCACCCCGCCGCGGTACAGCACCAGCGTGGGCGCCTGGATCGCCGCGAGATATGGCGTCGGGTCGGAGGCGATCAGCGACGCGTTCATCGCCTTCGCCGACTCCACCGAGTGCGTCTCGCGCAGGATCGCCTCGATGATCGGGGCGTTGGAGCCGTCCCAGCCGGCGATGATCCGCGCGCGGATGCGCACGTAAAGCTCCCAATCCGAGTCCATCACCGGCTCGATAGCGCGCAACTGGTCAAGTCGCGGCGGGTCGAGATCGTCCTGGACGGAATGCCCTTCCCAGATGATGAAGTGGCTGATGCGATCGGGGTGCCGCGCCGCGTAGGCGAACGGCAGGTCGCCGCTGCTCGGCAGCCGCAGCATCGCGAAACGCTCGATGCCCAGCCGGTCGAGCACGGCGTCGAGGTCCCGGCAGGCGGCATCGACCGAGAAGTCGATGGCGTCGCGCTGTGACATGCCCATGCCGCGGCAGTCGTAGCGCACCACGCGTGAGCCGCGCGCCAGTGCTTCATACGTCGCGCGACGGCTGACGATCTGCCACTCCATCTCGAGATGGCTGGTAGAGAGCACGGGCGGTATGACCAGCGGTACGCCTTCGCCCATGGACCAGTGGGCGATGCTGACGCCGTCAGACGTCGTAGCGTACTGGACGCTGTAAGGCATGGCGCAGTTTACATCGCTTTTCCCAGACGTGGCTGAGTCTGCGTCATCGCCCCGTCCAGCCGTCTTAAGCGGGGCCCGAGGTGTCCCCGGCTTTCAACGCCGCGCCGCGGTTTACGTCGTTTGTAGGCGGCCACCAGATCAGGGCACGCCGAAACCGGGGCACGGCCGGCCCTCTGTAATCAAACGGTAAACCAGTCTTAACCTGGGGTCATCCCCTGAGACGCGGTGGATTCCTAGACTGCGTTGCAATGCTGGCCCGGAAGCGACTCACGCATCTCATCCCGCGAAAGCGGTGTGTGTGAGGCACACCGGATCTCACGCTGCCGCTCGTCTGGCTCTCGCCACTACCCTTCTCCTCCTGCTAACGCTGGCAGCGGCCATCGCGTTGCTGAGGTTCCAGACGGTCACCGCATTGGCGCATGACGATTGCCAGGTTCCAGGGGATGCGTCCGGCTGGCCCCGCGACGGCGGCCATGATTGCAGGATCCACCACCCGACGAAGACGCCGACGCCAACCAAGACGCCTACGCCCACCAGGACGCCTACCCCCACGCCAACTCACACTCCCACCCCGACGAACACCCCCACGCTTACGCCTACCAATACGCCTACGTCCACGCCAACTCACACCCCCACCCCGACGAACACCCCCACGCTTACGCCGGTGCCCCAGGAAGCACGGTCGGCGCCCTCGACTGCTACGCCTGCACCCACCGGTACCCCGCTCCCGACATCGACGCAGGCTCCCGAACCGACGGTGGCGCCGCCGGCGCCGGTCGTCTTGCGCGTGGCCGCCACCCCTTCACCGACAGCCACGCCTTCGCCCACCGCGACGCCCACGGCGATCCCAGCCCCGCCGCCGACCGTGACGCCCGTCGCGGAGGTGCAGGGCGTCGTCAGCGAACCCCCGCCGCTCAACTTCCTGGCCTCGTTCCCCTCCCTGGAAGAGCTTTCGACCGACCCCGGCGTCGTCGGGACGAACATCTCCCTGGCCCTGGGGTCGCTGCTGGCCGTGCTCGCCGCGGCGACGATATTCAACGCCACGCTGAAGGAGAACGCGGCGTGGTTCTCGGAAACAGCGGCGCGATTGCCGAGGCCGGGCCTGCCCTTCGTCACGTTGACCGGCACGCTCGGCGCGATGCCGGGCCGCCTTTCGCAGCTCAGCCTGGTCTATCCGCTGGTGCTCCTGGCGATCACCGCGCTGATTTACTCCGCACTCGACCCTCATTTTGGCTTCAACGACACCAGCCTTGTGCTGGTCCTGGCGTTGATGGCGGGACTCACGCTGACCACGTTCCTCTACGAGGGCGGCCAGGTGGTCTTCTTCAAGCGGGCGTTCGGTATGCCGGCTGCTATTCGGGCCTACCCGGTCGCGATTCTGATCGCGGCCGTTTCCGTTGGGCTCTCACGCGTCATCGATCTGAACCCGGGCGTGATCTTCGGGTTCGTGGCCGCGGCAGCGCTCACACAGGGCAGCATCGGGCGCAGGGAGCACGGCATGATCGTCTTCCTATCGATGGTTGCCCTGTTGGTTGTGAGCCTGATCGCGCTGGTGCTGATTTCACCGTTACGCACGCTGGCCGACAATCACCCTGGAGTCTGGGCGACGCTGCCCGAAACGGTGGCAGTGACGGTCTTCGTGGGCGGCGCGCAGAGCGTTTTGTTGGCACTGATCCCCTTGACGTTTACGGACGGCCAGAAGGTCTGGGCCTGGGACCCGCGAGCATGGCTGGCGCTGGCGCTCCCCGCGACCTTCCTGCTCTTCCACGTCATCGTCAACCGCGATGGCGCCTTTAGCTCGCTGCAAGACAATGCCGGGGCCGCGATACCGCTGATTGCCGCGCTTGTGTTCCTCGTGATTACGATTCTGATGTGGCTGTTCTTCCGCTTTAGAGCGCGCACAGCCGGGCCCCCGGGGCCTGCCTAGCTTCTACGCGCTCAACGCCGCTTTGAGGAACGCGTCCTGGCGCGCGACGGCCTTGCGTCCCAGCGCCGTCGGGAAGCCGGTGATGCCGTGGATGCCGCCGGGGTACACCGCGAGCTCGCTCTCGTTGCCGGCGGCGAGCCAGCGCGCGTGCATGAACGTCGAGTCGTCCAGCAGTGGGTCGTGCGTGCCGACGGTGAACAGGGCGCGCGGCAGGTTGCGCAGGTTGGCGTACAGCGGGCTGACGTCCGGCTCGCGCTGGCGCTCCGGCGCGACGAAGTGATTGCCGAACCAGCGCATCACCGATGTGCTGAGGATCAGCGCCTCATCGCCCCAATTCGCCAAGCTCGGTGTCTGGCTCACGTCGAAGACGCCGTAGCCCAGGTTGGCGGCGCTGTACGGCGTGATGCCGTGTCGGTCACGCAGGCGCAGCAACGCGACGACCGCCAGATGCGCGCCCGCCGAATCGCCGCCGATCATCAGCCTGCTCGTGCCGTATTCGCTCTGAGCGTTCTTCGCCAGCCAGAGAGCCGCGGCCTCGCAGTCGTCCGGCCCGGCCGGGTACGGGTGCTCCGGCGCCAGGCGGTACTCGACGCTGAGCACCGCGAGGTTGAGGTCGTTCGATAGTTTTTCGAGGCGGACGTCGTTGCCGTCGGACGTCCCCAGCACCCAGCCGCCACCGTGAACGTACAGGTAGGCGCCGTCGACGCGCCGCGGGACGAAGGTACGCAGCGTAATCTCACCGCCCGGCCCCGGGATGCTGCGGACGACCACGTTCTCGGAGTAGACGATCGGCTCGCCACCGGGGCCGCGACCGGTTCCGGCGCGCAGAGCACGCGCCTCCGCCGGCGAGAGCGTATGCATCGCCGGGCCGGCGGCGCCCATCGCCCTGACCCGCTCGATCAGCTGCTTCGATTCGTCGTCGATGGCTTCGGGGCGGAACAACGCGGCGTCCAGGCTCAAGGCAGGCACCTCCGGTCTGAGTGGCGGCATTATCCGGCCCTCCTTGACCGAGGGTCAACGGCTAACTGGCGCGTCATGCCGGGTGGGGGATGGTAGGCGTCCAGCATGCTGGACGCCTACCATCCTGACCTCCGGGAACTTATTACGACCCTGCATCGTCATGCTTCGTAACCGGGATATCCGGTGAGGAGGCAATTCGATGCGAAGACTCATGGTTACGGCGCTCACGCTCACGATGCTCACGTTCTTCGGCTCGCCGCGGCTCGTCGATGCCTGTGCCGGGCTGATCGGCTCCAACGGGGCGGTCAACCTCGGGCGCACGACGACGCTCGCGGCGTATCACGACGGCGTGGAGCACTACGTCACCTCGTTCGAGTTTCTCGGCGGCGGCGGTGAATTCGGCACGCTGATCCCGCTGCCCGGCGTCCCTTCGGACGTCGAGCGCGGCGGCGCCTGGACCCTGCAGCGCCTCGTGCGGGAGACGCAACCGCGGCGCCAGTTCCGCGAAGACGCGCTCGCCGGCGCTTCAGCGCCGCAGGAGGCGGAGGTGCTGCTGGAGGTGCGGATCGACGCGCTGGACATCACGGTGCTCAAGGGCGGCTCGCAGGACGTTGCGAAGTGGGCCACCGACCACGGCTTCCGTCTCTCGCCTGACGCGCCCGAAGTGCTCGACTTCTACGCTCAGCGCAGCCCGATCTTCCTGGCAGCCGTGTTCGACGGCGACGCCGCGAAAGAACGCGGCCAGCAGGTCGGTGACGGCACGCCCGTCCACATCACGATCCCGACGACGAACCCCTGGGTGCCGGTGCGCATCCTCGGCCTGGGCAAGCAGCCGGACGACCGCGTGGAAGCCGACGTGTTCCTGCTCACCGACACGACGCCCACGCTGCTCCCCGGACCGCACGACGGCATGCAGCTGGCGCACAGCAACTACGCCACGAGGAGCCTGCTGGATGACCTGCGCGCCGACGACGGCATGGGCTGGGTGCCCACCTCTGCCTGGCTGACCAAGCTGAGCATTGACGCGCCGGCCTCGGCCTTGACGTTCGACCTGGCGGTCGACGCCAGCGGTCAGGGCGAGCCGTCACGCCGTGCTGCCGGGCTGGAGTCTACCGGCTCAGGCGACGACAAGACCGTCTACTGGGTACTCACGGGGTTGGCAGCTGCGGCAATCGGGTTCGTGGTCGCACGCGCCGGCGAGAAGCGGGCGTCATGAGCCGCTGGCGATTCGCCCTGCTCCCGCTCGGCGGCGTGCTGGCAGGATTGGCCCTGGGGTGGTCCGGAAACACGAACCGCCCCGCCGCGCCCAGCAACCACCACACGATCGCGATTCACTTCTCGCGGTTCCAGACAACGGCCGTAACAGTAGCTGCCGGCGTACCCGTGACCTTCGAGCTGCAAAACGAGGACCCGATCGAGCACGAGTGGATCGTCGGGGAAGAGGACGTGCACAAGCGCCACCGCCTCGGCACGGAGCCCTACCACGACGAGGTCCCAACCGAGGTGACGATCCCGGCCTTCTCAACCAGGACCACCGTGGTCACTTTTGAGAAGCCCGGCGAGTACGCCTTCGTCTGCCACCTGCCGGGCCACGAAGCCTACGGCATGCGCGGCGTTGTGCGCGTGGTGGGCCGGACAACCGACACCCAGTAGTTGGTCGCGAACATATAATCTTTGAATGCCATCGACGGTCACGCAAAGGCGCTTTCGAGGCGCGCCAATTGACTATGACCTTCTAGAAGGTGATTTGGACAGTCACTTTCCTGGATTCAGCGAAGGGCGTGCCTTGTGGTGGGGTTTAGCCGTGAAAGCTGCCAAGAACTCCTGGATAGAGAAGGCGAATCTGTACGGCATTGACTGGGGCATTGAGATCCACCCTCCAAGATCCCTAAGGATTCCCAAGGCAACTCGCAGGGCGTCACCGAGAACCTCTTGGAAGACATTTCCAGATTGCTCGGCCCTCATCTCAGTTCACACGCAAGAGGCGACGATCAACGGCGCGAGAGACGTTGGTCGATTGGCAGTCCGGAGATTAGCAGGCCTTATTCGCCGAGAAATGCCTACGCTCCTGCTTAGCGATGTTCTGTGGGAAGGAGCAATAGCAGGAACACCGCGCCAGACCATCAAGATGATGCTTGCGCAGCCGGAGATCGAAACGGTAACCCCGAACTCTCCTGCAGCGCTTCACGAGGTGGGACTGAAGTTGCTTGCGATTGAATTTGGGGCCTTGCCCGTCCAACTCGGCAAAGCGCTAGAGTGGCTCGCCCTGGCACGCTCGGCAAGAGTACGGATCGAGAAATTCACACACCTCTGGCTTGCAGTAGTAGCACTTGTTGATCATGGCGTCGATTTCGAGAAGGTCCGCTATCAGCGCACACGCATCGAGAACTATGTGGCGACAATGTCCGACGTGCTTCGCTCAACTGAAAGGCTTGCTCTCACGACGAGGCTCAACGCGGCCTACGCTGTTCGAAACGAGTTGTGGCACGAGGGAATGGATACGTCCATAACCCCTAACCTTCTCGCGTCTCTCGAAGGCGACGCATTTCGACTCGTAGACTTCGAGTTCATAAAGATCGGCAAGCCGATTCCGAAGTAGCGGCAAAGCCTCTTTGTTGTCGCCCTCATTGGTTAGCGCCAATCGCCGAACTTGATCATGGTGCCGGACTTGCGATCCTCAACCTTGCGCTCCACGTCAGCGGGGTCCACCGGCCGCGTGTAGTCGACGCCGGTCTCGGCCGGCGAGAAGCCGGACTCGCGGTACAGCGCCACCTCTGCGGCGTTGTCCAGGTAAACGCGCCGGCGCTGGCGGCGGCCGCCGTTGTTGCGCAGGAACGCTATCGTCCAGCGCAGCAGCGGCGCCTGCAGCTGCTCGCGTACGGCCTGCAGCAGGAAGACGTCCTCGATGATCCCCCAGCCGGGCGACTCCGTACGCAGCGCGACGCAGCCCACGGGCACCCCGGAGGACGTCGTCACGAGC
>DATDOP010000004.1:0-6879 GCA_035293185.1 Dehalococcoidia bacterium
TTACCCGGCGTCCGGATTGACGCCGACCCAGATCACAACCGTCTCGCCGAAGCGCTCGGGGTCGCCGGTCTTCGACATGATCGCGGTGAGCTCCTGCTGCATGTTGTGCGCGTCCATGAGGTCATCGCATTCCATGACGAAGACGTCCGAAACCTCGGCGCTGAACGCGCTGGTCCAGTAGCGCCGCACCAAGTCCACCTTGCCGGCGTACTTCGCCATTAGCGCCTCGAACGCCTTGCCGGGCTCTTCCTGCTCCGCCTTGGAGAGGGTGAAGTAGCTTCCCGGGACCTTCGCTGCCATCACCAGACCGAACTTCTTACCAGGCATCTCTCTCTTCCTTCCTTGTTGGGTTTTCAGCCCGTGATCGCCGGGTGCTGTCGCGTCCGGCGAGTCACGGGACTATCGCAGAATAGGGCAGGGTAACGATGAAGGCATGCGTGCCGGCACGCAAGTTCCTTGCTGCCGAACACGTAGGTGGTTGAGCGTGGTCTACGCGTTTGCGGCCTCCCAACTCAGCAAGTCTCCCTCCGGGAGGTCCTTCAGGCCGAGCCAGCCGAGGAGCAAGAGGAGATGCGCGCGGTGATGCATGTTGTGCGTGAGGACGTGGAGTACGGCGCCGCCGCAGGTCTTTTCCCGCGGGGGTTCGTCCAGCGTGTCGATCCAGAAGTCGTCAAGGCGCCCCTCAGACTGAATCTGCCTGGCGAAGTCGGCGAATTCTGCGCTTGCTGCCTCGTGGCGCGCCTGGAGCTGTGAGACGCTTGGAGAATCGCTCTCATGGCGACGGACGGGACGGCCTCTCAGCAGGTCGGTCCACACCTCGACGTTGCCGATCAGGTGCGCGAGGAGGGCGCGCACGGAGCGGCCATCGACAGCGAATACGCGATCGAGTTGCTCGTCGGTGAGCTCGGCGCAACGTATCAGCAGCTGGTTGGTCGTCCAGGCATCGTGGGCCAGCAGACGGTCGAGGAGGTCCATCCTCGGCTACGCCCTGGCGCGCAGTCGTGCCGCGAACGCGGCGGCTGCAGCGCGAGCGGCGCGTCCGGTCAGCTGCAGCTTCTCGTAAACGGTTGAGATGTGGCGTTCCACGGTGCGGATGCTGAGCACCAGCTGTGCGGCGATCTCCTGGTTCGTCTTGCCTGCCGCGATCAGCCAGAGCACCTCTGCCCCGCGTGTGTTCATGGCAGGCATTTTACGTCGAAAGGGTTCAAGCAACGCCATCGATGACCACTGCGCTGCGGGTCAGGCTGCCCGCAGCTTAACCGCGACTTAATCAGCCTTAACGGGGCGTTAACCCCCGGGCGCTACGCTGGTGTTGAGCCAACGAAAGGCGCCGACATGCTTCAAGAGACCGTGTACGAACGCAGGCTTCCACTCCAGGGCTGCGGCAACTTCCGTGACCTCGGCGGCTACGAGGCGGAGGATGGCCGCACGGTGCGCTGGCGCACATTGTTCCGCAGCGACGCCCTCACGTGGCTCACCGAAGAAGACCTGGCGACGCTCGCTGCCCAGGGCCTCGAGCTGGCGGCGGGATTCGACCTGCGCACTCCGGAGGAGGTCGCGGCGATGGCTCCCGGCGTCTTGTTCGAGAACGGCGCCCGTCACCATCACCTGCCGTTCATCCCAACGTTGGGCAACGACCCGGAGAAGATGCGCACGATCGCGTTCGCGACCGGTGAGGTCGCGGGCGCCGAGTACGTGGCGTTGCTGGAGCAGTCGCGGACGTGCTTTGCGGGCGTCTTCGCCGCGCTCGCCGAGCTGGAGAGCTACCCGGCCGCCTTCTACTGCGCCGCGGGCAAGGACCGGACGGGCATGGTTTCAGCCGTCCTGTTGCGCGTGCTGGGCGTCTCGGACGAGCAGATCGTCGATGACTACGCCCTCTCGGGGCCGCCGGACATCGAGCGGATGCGGTCGCGAATGCAGGCGCTGGGGCGGAGCTTCGACGAGACGATTGACCGCAGGAAGCTGGCGGCTCACGCCGACACGATGGTGCACTTCCTGCGCGCCTTTGACACGCGCTACGGCTCCGCTGAGGCGTTTCTTGCGGGCTGCGGCGTTTCAACGGGAGTTATCGAGCGGGTTCGGGAGCACTTGCTCGAGGCTTGATCGGACTCGGCCGGCGCCTTTTTGCGGGGAGCGCCGGCCGAGTCTTTTTGTCAGGCTGGCGCTCTCACCTCGGTGGGCGTGCTGAGATTCGGGGCGTGGGCAGCCCCACGCTACGTCAGGCTGCGTGCTTAGACGTAGGTGTGCGTTATCACTTCCCAGACGTGCCCGTCGCCGTCGCGGAAGTAGAAGCCGCGTCCGCCGTGCAGATGGTTAATCTGCATGTCGTCCACCGATCGCGGGCCGCTGCCGTAGGGGATGCCTTCTGCCTCGATCCGGCCGAAGATGGCGTCGAACTCCTCGTCGTCGGCAAGGAAGGCGTAGTGGTGCGGCTCGAACTCCTCGCGGTTATCGAAGTCGAGCGAGAGCAGGCCGACCTTCACCGGCGAGAAGTGGGCCCACTTGCCGTCGTACGTGCGGCCGAACATCCTGGCGATGAAGCGCGCCGCGTTCTCCTGGTCGTGCGAAGGGATGATTGTGTGGTCAAGCGCGAGAGCCATGTCTAACCTCCGTAATGTTGCACGCCGATCTTCCCGCTGCCCCGAAGCGTTGTCAACGCCGCGAGATCAACTTGCCGGCTTGATGTTCTGGTTGGCGCGGAACAGGTTCTGCGGGTCGTACTTCTGCTTGAGTGCCTGCAGGCGCTGGTAGTTGGCGCCGAACGCCTCCGGCACGCGCGACTCGTCGTCACCGACGCCGAGGTAGTTCACGTAGACGCCGCCGGTGCTGTAGGGCTTCAGGTCGTCGGTGACCTGGCGCGCCCACGTACGGCACTTATCGTTCTCCGCGGGATCGAGCGTGGTGCCGACGATGGCGACGTTAAAGGCCGCCTTGCGGTCGCTGAATGCAGTTGCGTCGATGGGCACCCGGCTCATGGCGCCGTGAAAGTGCTCCAGCAGCAGCATCGAAAGTGGCGTCGGGAGGTTGCGAGCCGACTGAGCAATGACGTCGCGAACCTCGGGCGTGAACTCCCTGAGGAAAGTCGATTTCCAGTACACCTGAGCCCGCGCCGGATTATCGAGCATCGACTGCATAGCGGTGTAAGGTATCGGGCCGAGCAAGTCGAGGATGGGCGGGCCAAATTCCTTGACCGGCTTGAGCTCCGCGGCTGCGGCTTCCGGGGAACCGCTGTGGCAACCGATGAAAACCGTGATCAGGTTTCCGCTGCCATCGGGCGCGCCCGTGAAGCCCATGAACGAGCCCATCTCCTCGGAAGCGTTGCTGGTGAAGTCGGCGTAGAAGTCGAGGCAATCGCGCGCCTTGCTCAGCGGCCAGGCGGCGAGCCCGCCGGTGACGATCGGGCCGACGGGGTGGGCCTGAAACTCGAAGCTGGTCACGACGCCGAAGTTGCCGCTGCCGCCACGCAGCGCCCAGTACAGGTCCGGGTTCTCTGAGGCGCTGGCTGTGACGACTTCGCCACTGGCCAGGACGACGTCTGCTGAGAGCAGGTTGTCTACAGAGAGGCCGTGCTTGCCCATCAGCCAGCCGATGCCGCCGCCCAGCGTCAGCCCGCCGACGCCGGTTGTCGAGACGACGCCGCCGGTGGAGGCGAGGCCGAAGACCTGGGTTTCGCGGTCAAAGTCACCCCACTTGGCGCCGCCCTGAGCTCTGGCCCGGCGCGTCTTGGCGTCGACATGGACGCCGTTCATCAGCGAGAGGTCGATCATCAACGCGTCGTCGTGGACGGCGCTGCCCGCGGCGCTGTGGCCGCCGCCGCGTATCGAGACCGGCAGGCCGTTCTCGCGCGCGAAGTTCACTGCAGCACTGACGTCGGCGTTGCCCGTGCAGCGGACGATGATCGGCGGCTTGCGGTCGATCATGCCGTTCCAGACCTGGCGCACCTCGTCGTAGGACGGGTCGCCGGGCATGACCACCGGCCCGCGCACTCCCTTGCGAAACTCCTCGACCTTTGCGCTATCGATGGCCATGACGTTCCTTCCTAACCGATCTGAACTTCTCGAAGATTGGGAGCTGCGATGACGGGGGCGTCTGTAACGGCTTGCACGTCAGCCAGCGTATACCCCGGAGCGACCTCCAGCATACGGAACCCATCGCCGGTTGGTTCGAAGAGGCCGAGGTCGGTCATGACCAGCTTGACCACGCCCTTCGCGGTGACGGGGAGGCGGCACTCCTTGAGCAGACGCGGCGAGCCTTCGCGCGTGGTGTGCTCCATCATGATGTAGATGCGTTGGGCGCAGGCGGCGATGTCCATTGCCCCGCCGATGCCGCCACCCTTCTTGCCGACAGCCGTCTTCCAGTTCGCGAAGTCGCCGTTGGCCGCTACCTCGTACGCACCGAGGACGCCGACGTCGAGCCGGCCGCTGCGGATCACGCCGAAGGCGTCCGCGTGGTGCAGGATCGCAGCGTAGTCCTGCAGGAGGACGGGTGCCACGCCGGCGTTCACGACGTAGGGAGTTGCCTCTTCGACCGTCGCGCCGCGACCGTAGCCAATCAGCCCGTTCTCCGAGTGCAGGACGATGAACTTCTCCGCCGGCAGGAAGTCTGAGCACATGGTGGGCATGCCGACACCGAGGTTGGCGATCCAGCCCTCCTGAAACTCGGCGGCGATGCGCGCTGCCATCATGTCGCGGGTCAGGCGCATCTTCTCGGCCATCAATGGCCTCCGGAGCCCGCGGGCGGCGCGGGCGGGGTGAACGGGATCGAGACGTGGAAGATGCCGTCCGGCGGGATCTTAACCAGACGCTGCACGAAGATGCCCGACGTGTGGACCTGCTCCGGCTCGAAGCTGCCGATCGGCAGGATGTCTTCGGTCTCGACGATGGTCGTGCGCGCAGCGGTGGCCATCAGCGGATTGAAGTTGCGCTCGGAGCCTCTGTAGCAGAGGTTGCCGAACTCGTCGGCGTGCCAGGCGCGCACGAATGCGTAGTCGGCGGTGATGGCTTCTTCGAGGAGGTACGTCCGGCCGTTGAACACACGGTGCTCCTTGCCTTCCGCGAGCTCGGTGCCGACGGCGGCAGGCGTGTAGAAGGCGGGAATGCCCGCACCGCCGGCGCGGATGCGCTCAGCCAGCGTACCCTGCGCGACCAGCTCGGCTTCGATTTCGCCGGAGTCTTGCAGCTCTTCGAGGATCGACTTGCGCGATGGGTGCGTCGACGCGGTGAACGCCATGATCACCTTGCGCACGCGGCGCTGCTCCAGCAGGTCTGTGACCGAGATCCTGCCGACGCGGATGCCACCGCCGCCCGTGCCCGCCGAGTTGAGGATCAGAGTCAGCTCTTTGGCGCCCTGCTCGAAGATGGCGTTGACCAGGTTGTGCGGCGTCCCCGGCCCGAAGCCGCCGATCAGGATGCTCGACCCGTCTTTGATGTCGGCGACGGCCTCGGCGAAGCTGGCGACGGTCTTGTTGCGTGTCTGCATGTATCAGGCGGGCCGGAACTTCGGCAGCGTCACCGCGTCGGTCACGTCATCGAAGACGACCTCTACGGGCATGCCGACCTTGATGTTCGCCGGGTCGGGTTCTACCTCGACCAGGTTGGAGGGGAAGCGGGCGCCGTCTTCGAGCTCGACGATGCAGGCTACGTAGGGCACGTGGTCGGCGAAGGCGGGCGTCGGGCCGCGGTGGACGATGGAGAAGGCGTGCAACGTGCCGCGTCCTGAGGACTGGGCCCAGCGCGTGTTGCGCGAGAAGCAGTTGGGGCAGATAGGACGGGGGTAGAAGTAATGCCGGTTGCAGTCGTCGCAGCGCATCAGCCAGAGCTCGTGCGCCTTCGTCTTCTGCCAGTAGAAGTCCCACTCCGGCTGCGAGTTGGGCAGAGGACGGGTGTAGGCGTTGGTTGTCATGTCAGCGGTGCCCCTCTTTGAGTCCGAACCTGGAGCTACGCATCGCTCTCGCGCTGCTCCGCTCTTTGATTGAAGGAACCTGGGGGGACAACCCCCCAGGCCCCCCGCGCATGGGCTGCGCCCCCGCTACCCCTGCCTGGCCTGTCATCCGCTCGATCCTCTTCTTTTAGCTGCTGCACTCAGTCCACTGCCAGCACGGCCGTACCCGTCGATGAGAGCACGCCGCCGGTGCCGTTGACGAGCGCGATCTTCGGGTTGACGTTGCGCTCGCCGCACTCGCCGCGCAGCTGCCGCACGGCTTCGATGGTCAGGAACATACCGTACATGCCGGGGTGGGTGTAGGAGAGGCCGCCGCCGCTGGTGTTCAGCGCGAAATCGCCGCCGGGAGCCGTGCGCTGGTTGGCGACGAAGTCGGGGCCTTCGCCGCGCTTGCAGTAGCCGAGGCTCTCGAGCGTGATCAGCGCCGTGTAGGTGAACGAGTCGTAGATCATCGTCAGGTCGACGTCTTTGTGGGTGAGTCCCGCCATCTCCAGGGCGCGCGGGCCGCTGCTGTGCGCCGGCGTCACCGCGAGGTCGGGCATCTGGCTGATCATCGAGTGGTCGTGGTGCTCCGCGGCGCCGAGGACGTAGACGGGCTTCTTGGGCAGGTCGCGGGCGCGGGCCGCGCTGGTGAGGACGATGGCGCCGCCGGCGTCGGTGACGAGGCAGCAGTCGAAGAGGTGAAACGGCCAGGCGATCCAGCGCGAGTTGTGGTAGTCGTCGAAGGACATGGGCTCCTTCATGTACGCCTTGGGGTTGAGCAGCGCCCATTTGCGCGTCGAGACGGCGATCTCCGCCAGGCCCTGACGCGTGCGCTCCTCGCCGAACTCGCTCATGTAGCGGCTGCAGGCCATGCCGTAGCTCACGGGCGGCCCGATGATGCCGTACGGCGCCTCGAACTGCGGTCCGGGCAGGCCGGCGCCGCCGAGGCCCGCGGCG
>DATDOP010000005.1:0-3095 GCA_035293185.1 Dehalococcoidia bacterium
TTCGGCGCCCGCCGCGGCAACCACGAGGTCATGGGCCGCGGCACCTTCGGCAACATCCGCCTCAAGAACCGCATGACCCCCGGCGTCGAGGGCTGGTACACGAAACACGAGCCCAGCGGCGAAGAGATGTCGATCTGGGACGCCTCGCAGCAGTATCAGAAGGACGGCGTGCCGCTGATCGTCCTCGGCGGCAAGGAGTACGGCACCGGCTCCTCGCGCGACTGGGCTGCCAAGGGCCCGAAGATCCTCGGCATCAAGGCTGTAATCGTCGAGAGCTTCGAGCGCATCCACCGCAGCAACCTCCTCGGCATGGGCATACTGCCGCTGCAGTTCGAGACCGGTCAGTCGGCCGAATCGCTCGGCCTCACCGGCGACGAGGTCTTCGACATCGAAGGCGTCGCCGCCGGCCTGACGCCGCGCCAGCGCCTCAAGGTCACGGCCACCGCCCCCGGCGGCGAAGTCACGACCTTCAACGTCATCAGCCGCATCGACACCCCCGTAGAAGTGGACTACTACCGCAACGACGGCATCCTCCCCTACGTCCTGAGGCAGCTCGCGAGAAGCTAGGGGGTCAGCAGCATGTGAACTACTCTAAAAGTTTTAGAGTATGTGCTATGCTGCTGACGTGACTCATCGCCAAGACTTCAGGATTCAGCAGCTACGCTTGCTTCCGGACGATGGAATCGTCCAGTTCCTCACGTCGCGACCTGAGGACCAGTGGCTAGATCGGGTAAGTGCGCGCACCACTGCCCGACATCTTGCGGACGTCATGATCGGCTTCGCGAATGCCGAAGGTGGCTTGATCGTGGTTGGCATCCACGACGGAAAGGTCGAAGGGATTAAAGGAGCGGGCCTGCGCGCCCAGAACGAGTGGAGGCAAGCGGCCGTGGACTTCAGCCAGCCGCCTGTCCGTCATGCATTTGAACTCATCGACTGTGAGAATGCCAACGGTCAGACCGACCAAATAGCTGTAGTCGAGATTGAGTCAGCCGAGAGAGTCCACACTAACGTCAGGGGAGAGACCTATCTCCGCGTGGGCGATGAAAACCGCCAACTTGGCCTACGCGAAGCGCAGGAGTTGCATTTCGACAAAGGCGACTCATCCTTCGATGCACTGCCGGTAGATGGCAGCCTGGCGGACTTGGACTCCACAATGGTTAAGCGATACGTCGATGCAGTCCGCGCACGTGGGCGACCAGAAGTAGCTTTGATTGCTCGCGGCTTGGCTGTCGAAAGGAAAGGGAAGCTAGTCCCCACTGCTGCCGGACTCCTCCTTCTCGGGTCTGAACCACAACTCAGGTTCCCAGAAGCATTTGTGCGGGTTCTGCGATATCAGGGCTCTTCCAGAGAGACCGGCGTACGAGCGAACGTCGTCAGCGACCGGCGCGTGGAAGGTGCTCTGCCGCAGCAGATCGACACCGTACGCAGGCTGATCGCGAGACGATTGCCGCGTGCGATGAGACTGGGCAGCGGAGGACGATTTTCTCGATCCACGACCATTCCGGAGTTCGCCTGGCTTGAAGCTGTGGTCAATGCGGTGACGCACCGGGCTTACAGCATAGGTGGTGATCATATACGGGTTGAGATCTTCGATGACCGCGTCGAAGTGGAGAGTCCCGGCAGACTACCTGGGCTCGTTCGCTTGGATAACCTTCGCTCCACCCGGTTCGCGCGGAACCCGCGTATCGCCCGTGCGCTGAGTGACCTCGGCTACGGTCGTGAACTCGGTGAAGGCATCAACCGCATGTTCGAAGAGATGAACCTAAATGGCCTCCCGGACCCCGTCTACCAACAGTCCGCTGCATCTGTGAAGGTCATCTTGCTGGCGGACACCATCGTTGCTCGAATGCTCGAATTCTTGCCGCCGGGCTCGGAGCGATTCGCGGAGCACTTGAGTCGAGTCGGCCGAGTCAGTACAAAGGAAGCCATTGTCCTTCTAGGATCATCTCGGCCAACGGTTCTCAGGTACTTACACGATCTGACTCAGAGAGGCTTCCTGGAACACACTGGTACTTCACTTAAGGATCCTAGAGGATCCTGGCGAGTCATTACTCAGCAGACGGATAGGTGAAGGTACATTAAAAAGTTTAGAGTCTGTTAGAGTAGCTGGGTCTAGAAGGAGAGAGATGCCGGACTCCCCCAACCCCCTCGTCGCGATCATCATGGGCTCGAAGTCTGACTGGCCGGACGTCATGTCCCACGCCGACAAGACCCTCGAAGACCTCGGCATCCCCCACGAATCGCTGGTCATGTCCGCGCACCGCACGCCCGACCGCGTCCTCGAATACGCCGCGTCCGCGGAATCGCGCGGCATCCAGGTGATCATCGCCGGGGCCGGCGGCGCCGCCCACCTCGCCGGCGTCATCGCCGCCAAGACGCAGTTGCCCGTCCTCGCCGTCCCCATCGCCTCCACGCCGATGAACGGCCTCGACTCCCTGCTGGCGATGGTGCAGATGCCCGGCGGCATACCCGTCGGCACGCTGGCCATCGGCCGCCCCGGCGCCGTCAACGCCGCGCTGCTCGCCGCCGAAATCCTCGCGCTGAGCCACGCCGACATTCGCGACAAGCTCCGCGCCCACCGCGCCCGCCAGACCCAGAACGTCCTGGAGAACCCCGACCCGAGGGCCTAACCTGTTATGAGCGTTGACGGCCTCATCCTCGGCGTTGACCTCGATGGCGTCTGCGCCGACTTCTACGGCCGCATGCGTGAAATCGCCTCCGAGTGGTTCGAACGTCCCCTGCACGAACTCACCGAAATGCCCTCCTACCGGCTCAGCGAGTGGGGCGTCGAGAGCGACGAGCAGTACGCCAGCCTGCACCGCTTCGCCGTGACCCAGCGCGGCCTGTTCAAGACCAGCCCCACCCTGCCCGGCGCCCGCGTCTACCTGCGCAAACTCTCGGACGAAGGCGTGCGCATCCGCATCATCACCCACCGCCTGTTCATCCACTTCTTTCACCGCGACGCCGTCAGCCAGACCATCGACTGGCTGGATGAGAACGGCATCCCCTACTGGGACCTCTGCTTCATGAAGGACAAGGAGCAGGTCGGCGCCGACATCTACGTCGATGACTCGCCCGACAACATCCTCAAGCTG
>DATDOP010000006.1:0-6663 GCA_035293185.1 Dehalococcoidia bacterium
GCCGTCAGAGCGCGCAACGCGGGCGGAGGCGATCGCGATCGCCGATTCGTACTTCGACGCGATCGAGCAGGACAACGGCGACATCGTGCCGTTGCACGCGGACTGCGTCCGGCTGGAGAACGGCGTCCAGACCACGAGCAATCCCGATCGTGCACGCATCGGGCGGCTACATGTGAAGGACGGCCTGTCGAGCGGCTTCTACTCTTACATCAAGCAGATCTACGACCGGCGCTACCCGTTGGTGGACGTCGAGCGCGGCATCGTGCTGAGCGTCATCGTGTTCGAGCATCCGGGGACGGTGAAGTCGGTGGCCGTCGAGGGGTTCGGCGAGCTTGAGCTGGCGCCGTTCACGCAGAAGCCGAGCAGCGCGGTGATCTTCGAGGCGTTCAAGGTGCAGGGCGGGACGATCCGGCAGATCGAGGCGGTGCTGGAGTTTCTGGCCTACGGGACGAAGACGGGGTGGGAGTGACGTGACGGAACATGGAACAAGTAACAAGGAACAGGGAACGAGGATGTCATGCTGAGCCGCCGAGGCGAAGCATCTAAGCGTTGAGTCGCCGGCCAACAGGGCTGTTGGTGAACACGGGGCGCTTGGGTCCTTCGGCTGCTGGCGCGCCTCAGGACGACGGGGGTCGGGATGCTGACCAGGGAAGACAACGAGCTGTTGACGCGCTTGGGGCGGGGGACGGCGATGGGGAACCTGCTGCGCCGCTACTGGATGCCGGTGCTGCTGTCGTCGGAGGTTGCGGAGCCGGATTCGCCGCCGGTGCGCACGCGCATCCTGGGCGAAGATCTGGTGGCGTTCCGCGACACGAACGGCGACGTTGGGCTGTTTGTCCAGGCGTGCCCGCATCGCGGCGCGTCGTTGTTCTTCGGGCGCAACGAGGAGGCGGGGCTGCGCTGCGTCTATCACGGCTGGAAGTTCGATGCGAGGGGCGCCTGCGTCGACATGCCTTCGGAGCCGGCGGAATCGAACTTCAAGATCAAGGTACGGGTGACGGCGTACCCGGCGAAGGAGTCGGGCGGCATCGTCTGGGCGTACATGGGGCCGGCTGAGAAGCGGCCGGCGTTTCGCGACTTCGGCTCCGAGGCGCTGAGCCGGGAGCAATGGCGGGCGAGCAAGGTGCGCGTCGAGTGCAACTGGGTGCAGTCGATGGAGGGCAACCTGGACACGTCGCACATCTCCTGGCTGCACCAGTACCACGCCGCGGCGCAGATCGAGGACGACGGGACGGACAAGCCCGGCGTGCCTTCGAACCTGATGTCGATCCGGATCTGGGAGCACGACCGCGCGCCGCGCATCGAGACGCAGGACGAGTGGTACGGCTATCGCTACGCGGGGCTGCGCTCGACGCCCAACGGCCACACCCACGTGCGCTCGACGGCGTACATCTTCCCGTTCACAACCGTGGTGGCGGCGATCCCGCTGGGCGTCGGCGCCGGTGGCGGGCTGTTCGTGCCGATCGACGAGACGAGCTGCTGGCGTTTCGGGCTGACGGTGGCGCCGCCGAAGTTCGAACGGCCGGAGCACATTGGGCCGCCGCTGTTTAGCCTGATGCCCTACAGCTTCGAGCGGGCGGAAAACGGCATCTCGCCGCGCGGCTTTCGCGCCGAGAACGACTACGAGGTTGACCGCGCGGCCCAGAGGACACTCTCGTTCTCCGGCATACCGGACTTCGTGAGCCAGGACCACGCGGTGCAGGAATCGATGGGCGCGCTGCTGGACCGGACGCGGGAGCACCTGGGCACGACCGACCGCGCGGTGATCCGGATGCGGTCGATGTTGTTGAAGGCAGCCCGAGAGCTGGAGTTGGGCATCGAGCCGCCGGCGCTGGCGGGACGCTTCGACCGGATCTACGGGGCGGAGCGCGTGCTGGCGCCGGGCGAAGACTGGCGCGTCTTCGGCACAGACAAGGACCCGATCTTCAGGACGGCGGTTGAGCAGGCGGTGGAGACGTCGCGGGAGTAAGACTCGGTCTTCCCGGCGCGGTTGCCGCAACCCAGCCAACACCTCTATTCAACCTCCCAGCGACAAGATCGCCTTGTCCGATGTACACCCTCATTCGGGAAAACCTGCCATTCGGGCGCGCCGGCCAGGGCCGGAGCCGGGAGCACGGGTTCCGTCCTGTCGCCCCTGCCGTCCTGTTGCTCGGCGTAACCAGCCTGATCACGGACATCTCGTCCGAAATGGTCAGCACGGTCCTGCCGCTGTACTTCATCTACTTCATTAGCCTCACGCCGCTGCAGTTCGGCATCATCGACGGCCTGTACCAGGGTTTTTCAGCGCCGCTGCGAATCGTTGGCGCCATCCTGGCCGACAGGTTGGGCCGGCACAAAGAGGTTGCAACCGTTGGTTACGCGATCTCGGCGGTCTGCAAGCTGGGCATCCTGATGGCGGGCAGCGCCTGGCTCCTGTTCACGGGCATTTTGCTGATTGACCGGGCCGGTAAGGGTTTGCGAACGAGCCCGCGGGACGCGCTGATCTCGTTGAACTCGCCGAAAGCGTCGCTGGGATTCGCATTTGGCGTTCACAGAGCGCTGGATACCGCGGGAGCGATGCTGGGTCCGTTACTGGCTTTCTTCCTCCTGGAGATTTCACCAGGATCTTTCAAGTCGATCTTCTTCATTAGCTTCTGCATTGCTCTCGTTGGCGTTTCCGTTATTACCTTGTTTGTCCGAAACAAGGAACCGGCCGAGGACCGCAGGAGAGTCGATGCGCCACCGCTGAAGGAAGCGCTGCGGCTTCTGGCAAGGCCCGATCTCCTCAAACTGGTCGTAATAGCCGGGGCACTGGCGCTGTTTACGATTAGCGATGGGTTCTTGTATCTGGTGCTGCAACGCCGGCTTGAATTCGAGCTGGGCTTTTTCCCGCTGTTGTACGTGGGAACTGCCTGCGTCTACATGCTGCTGGCTATTCCGGTAGGCCGCCTTGCCGACAGCGTCGGCAGGGGCAAGGTGATGGTTGGCGGCTACGTTGCCCTGCTGCTGGTTTATACAACGCTGTTGCGTCAGCCCGGCGGACCCGCGGAAGTAGGCGTCTACCTGGTGCTCTTCGGGGCGTACTACGCGGCCACGGACGGCGTGCTGATGGCAATGGCCAGCTCGCGGCTGTCCGAAGAAGTGCGGGCCAGCGGCTTTGCCCTGCTTACGACGACAACCAATCTGTGCCGCTTCGGCGGATCCATTCTATTTGGCGCCCTCTGGACCTGGAAGGGCGCTGACAACGCGACGGCCGTGCTCTTGTGCGGCCTCCTCGTGGCGACGATTGCGGCGGTGATTTTCCTGTCGGGAGAGAAACGGGAGTCTGATGTCAACGCAAGCCCAGTCTGAGCGTACTCAGCCACAGGAAGAGAGTGAGACAGCGAAAGCCCCACGAGGAAGCGATCCAGGGCGTGTCCGGGTTTTGCTCTTCGCCGGCATCTGCCTGTCGGCGTTGTTCGCCGCCCTCGGTTACGCCTGGTTCGATTCCTCCCGGCTCCAATCCGCGAACGAGGCTCACAGGAGTGAGACTTCCGCGTCATCCGGGGAGCTGCAGGCGCTGAGTGTGCAGCCGCATGTTCTTTTCCTGCAAAGCGATGGGGACACCTACCGCCGCACGGCCGTGACGTCTCTGGATGCGGGTGGCGACGTCCTGCTGACAGACCTGGAGTGCCAGCGCATCGCCTTTAACAAGGACAGAGGTCTGTGTGTCGGCACAGGTCCTTTTTCGGGCGCAGCGATCGTCGACTCGAACTTCAAGGCGCTGGCGGAATTTTCGATCAGTGGCATCGCGAGCCGGGCGCGGATCTCACCGGATGGGCGCTACGGCTCGATGACCGTCTTCGTGCAGGGACATTCCTACGCGGAGGCCGGTTTCTCTACGCGAACGGCGATCGTCGACATGGCGACGGGGAAGTTCGTGATGGAGAACCTCGAGGAGCTTACTGTGCTAAGGGACGGCAAGAAGTTCGAGGCGATTGACTTCAACTTCTGGGGAGTCACGTTCCAGGCGGACAGCAATCGCTTCTACGCAACGCTTGGGTCGGGCGGAAAGACGTACCTCCTCGAAGGTAACATCCAATCTCGCGAGGCCCGCGTCTTGAGGGAGAACGTCGAGTGCCCATCGCTTTCGCCGGACGGCACGCGGCTCGTATTCAAGAAGCGGGTTTCGGGGGGTCTGCTGGACGTTAAGTGGCAGCTCTTCGTCCTCGACCTCGCGACGATGACCGAACGCCCGATTTCAGAGGCTCGGAATGTCGATGACCAGGCCGAGTGGCTGGACAACAGCCACGTCCTTTACTACCTCCGGGACGAGGGGCCGCCCGCCACCATCCGGCCTGACGTCTGGGTGGCATCCGTTGATGAGGATGTCGCCCCGTCGCGGATGTGGGAACGCGCCTTCTCGCCCTCGGTAGTCAGGTAGAGTGCCTCACGAGGGAGCGAAGGCTCTGGACGCGGGGCCGATCCTGGGCATGACCTCTTGTGTGAAGGCGGTGGCGGAGCGCATGACCTGCTCGTCCGTGAGGTCGCCGAAGGTGAAGTTGGCGACGAAGTAGTTGGCGCCGGTGAGGTCGAGCTGCTGCTCGACCTGCTCACGGATCTCTGACGCCGTACCGACCAGCACTCCTCCGCCCGCAATCTGGGCGTCCCAGTCCTTGAGGTAAGCGTGCTCTTGCGCCTCGCCGAAGACGTCCCAGAGGTAGAGGAACGCCCAGGCGTGCTTGTCGAAGGCGGCCTTTGCTTCTTCGAAGGCCTTGTCGTGGGTCTCGGCGATGTAGACCTGGCGCATCAGGCCGAACTTCGGTGCGGCGACGTGAGCGTTGAGTCGCGAAGGCGAGCCGCGGTTCGCCTGCCAGGCCTCGGCGTAGACGTCGACGACGCTGCGGCAGTAGTCGTTGGCCGGGAGGAGCGTGACGGTGTTGATGCCCTCGGAGCCGGCCCAGGCGGCGCGTTCGGGGTCGATCACGGGGTACCAGAGCGGCGGGTAGGGCTTCTGGACGGTACGCAGGATGATATCGAGGGCGTCGAAGTTGTAGTGCTTGCCGCGAAAGCCGGCCAGCTTACCGGTCGACAGCAACTCGAGCAGGATTCTGAACGCCTCGTCGTGCTGCCCTCGCGAATCGTTGAAGTCGGCGCCGAGCAGGCGCAGCTCGTGCGGGGAGATGCCGCGTCCCGTACCGAGATCGATGCGCCCGCCGCTGAGGTGGTCGAGCATGCAGATCTCCTGCGCCAGACGCACCGGGTGGTAGAGCGGCAGCAGGAAGACGAGCGCGCCGAGCCGGATGCGCGTGGTGCGCTGAGACGCGGCGGCGAGGAAGATGCCGGGCGATGGGACGCCGCTGAGGGGTGTCAGGTGGTGCTCGGCGAGGTGGTAGGAGTAGTAGCCGGCGGCATCGGCGTACTCGAGGAGCTTGAGGCGCTGCTGGAAGGCGGCACCGAGCCTGGCGGGGTCGGAGAAGTCGATCCAGTCGAAGAGTCCGAATTCGATGCCGTCCGCCATGGCTGCACTCCTGTCGAAACGCTGTGCGGGGCGGTAGTAAGTTATACCGGGAGAGTCGATGGCGAAAGACGCGCGCGAGCTGCTGATATTCGACCTGGGCGGCGTGTTGCTGGAATACAGCGGTATTCGGGATATACACGGCGTGCTCAGCGAGCAACTCACCCTCGAACGCACGCGGCAGCTAATGCAGGCGACGTCGGAGATCTGGTCGTCTTTCGAGACGGGGATGCTGACGCCGGAGGAGTTCGGCGAGCGCTTCGAGGCGCACTGGCCGCTGGGCGTGCCACGGGACGTTTTCCTCAGGGAGTTCGAGTCGTGGTCCAGGGCGCTGTATCCCGGCGCCGCGGAGCTTCTCGAAGAGCTGCGAGCCGCCTACAGGCTGGCGGCGCTGAGCAACACGAACGCGCTGCACTGGCGCAGAAACCGTGAGGTGCTGGGCATTCCGCAGTTGTTCGAGCGGGCGTTTGCCTCGCACGAGGTGGGGCTGCGCAAGCCGGCGCCGGAGGTCTACGAGCACGTGCTGGCCGAGATGGGCGTGCGCGCGGCGGACGCGACGTTCTTTGACGACGTGGAGACAAACGTGGAGGCCGCGCGACGTCTGGGAATGCGGGCGTACCGCGTCGAAGGGGTCGAAGCGCTGCGGGCCTGTCTGCGGGAGAATGGCTACCTTCCCTAGGGCAGAGTACAGACGGCCCCGGCCGCGATCAGGAGTTTTCGACGGGGCGCTTTGCCGGCAGCTCGTCTGAGGCCGCCGAGGGATTGCTATCGGGTGTGAGGTCGGTCACGGCGAGCTGACCGAAGAAGCGCACGTCGACGGCGCCGTGCCTGTCGAGCACACGACGCGCAACATCCACGGCGTGCTGTCCTTCCGCTTTGACGGCGACAACGGTCTGACCGCGCCGCACGGCCTCTTCGTACTGGTGCAGGTAGTCCGTCTGCTCACTGAGGTGGCCAAACAGCGTCTGAAGCGCGCGCGCGACAAGCCCACTTTCGGCTTCGAGGCGATCGCTGAGCTTCTCGCCCGAGACAATGAGCGGCGCCTCGAGACCGCGGTCGACCAATTCTGAGGCGACAGACACTGCAGAGGCTGCGCCCCTGACCAACGCGACGACGTGGTTGCTGGGAATGGTTGCTCTGGTCATCGAAAGCCTCCAGGCGGGCCGGCTGTCCAGGCAAGGTCCGCG
>DATDOP010000007.1:0-10893 GCA_035293185.1 Dehalococcoidia bacterium
TGGTGACGGAGATGCGGGAGGTAAAGCACCCGTTCAGCCTCGGCATCAAAGCGCAGCCGGGCGTCGATTTCTGAGTGAAGGAATCTTTACCCAACCCTCGCGTTAGGATAGGCGCGTGATCCCGGTAGGCGACTTCGTCCGGCGCAACACGACACCCTACGTCAACTGGACGCTGATCGCGATCAACGTTGCCGTCTTCCTCTACACCATCAGCCTCAGCACCACACCGGACCGGCTCCTGGGCGGTTTCGAGATCAGTCAGGCCGACGTCTTCTTCTTCGATTGGGGCTTCTTGCCACCCTGCGTCGCCGATTACTTTGGCCTCGCCACGAATGCCGATCCCGCGGAGATGGCGCTGTTCTGTCCCCCGGACGGCCGCGAGCCCCTGACCTTCCTTACAGCGATGTTCATGCACGCCGGCTGGGGCCACATCATCTTCAACATGCTCTTCCTCTGGATTTTCGGGGACAACGTGGAAGACCGGCTGGGCCACTTCCGCTATCTGGCGTTCTACCTGGTCTGCGGCATCGCGGCGTCCATAGTGCAGACCGTCTTCTCCGTTGACACGTTGGTGCCCAACGTCGGCGCCTCCGGAGCGATCGCGGGCGTCCTGGGCGCCTACTTCATCCTCTACCCGAAGGCGATTGTGCAGGTTGTGATCGTGCCCTTCTTCTTCATCCCGTTCTTCGTCCCGGCGATCGTGCTCATCGGTATCTGGTTCCTGACGCAGCTGCTTTCAGGCCTCGCGGAGATTGGCGAGACGACGGCGGGTTCCGGCGTTGCCTTCTGGGCCCACGTCGGCGGCTTCATCGCCGGCATGGTGCTGATCCTGCTCGTCCGGCCTAAACGCAGACCCAGCCCCGGCTGGAATTAAGGCCCGGTGTCCAGCACGCGGTAGAGGACGTAGGGCGAAACGCGAATCGGCCCGCCGGGGTACGATTTGACCAGCTGAAAGCGCTCCGGATGCTGGTCAGGGTGCAGACCGAAGAACCAGAGGTCCCACTCCGGAAAGACCAGCAGATAGTCGGCTCCCACGGCGTCAAAGTAGCGCGGGAAAGTCCTGTTCTCGTGATACGGGATCACTTCGTCGTTGACCAGGCCCACCATGTCGAGGACGTGGAACTTGCCGAAGTAACCGACGGCGCCGATATCGTGCGTGGCCAGCGTCTCATCCGGCTTGATGATCGTGTTCAGGTCCAGCGCCATCTGCTCGAGGTCTTCATACGTCTCGAACGATGCCTGGCGGTAGTTGCCTTCGTAGATCTCGTACTGCTTCCACATCGGCACAACCGCCACGACCAGCGCTGCGGCCACCAGCCCCCAGACGACAGCGTCCCGTTTCTGCCGGGCGAGATCGATCAAGTACACCGCGCCACCCCCGGCGAGGACGCAGAGCAACGGCAGCATCGGGTGCTGGTAGCGGTAGAAGTAGTGCCCGAAGCCGCCGGGAAACAGCTCCAAGTACAGCACGACAATCGGCGTGAAGAATAGCGCGAAGAGCAGCGCAGGCTTGCGAGTGACAACCAGCGCCGCGAGCGGGATCAACGAGACCACGGTGCCGAGGAAGAGCCCCATGTTCCAGCCCATCGCGCTGACCTTGCCTTCCAGCGGTTGCTCGTCCTCTTGGAAGAAGCGCCACTTGGCGCTCGCCGTGCCGGCTATCGTGCCGTTGACCAGCAGCGAGTACAGGACCAGCGTCCCAATCGCGAAGACGCCCGGCCCGGCGAGCAGCAGCGCATCGTTGAAGTAATCGCGCAAGGTCTCACCCTCGTTGCGCTCGAGCCAGCGATAGGTCAGGACGGCGGGCAGCATCAAAGCGCCTTCGGGGCGCGTCCAGATCAACAACGCGATCAGCACGCCCGTAACCAGGCGGCCCGGCGACGTGGGGAACAGCAGGAACGACGCCATGGCAAACGAGAGCAACGCCATGAACAGGCTGGTCTCCAGCCCGTTCCCGGAATCGAGCGCGGCGAAGCCCGTGAACGCGATCGCCAGGGCGGCGAAGAACGACGCGAGCTTGCTGCGGAACACCGCCCAGGTCAGCAGGTAGACACCGACGCACAACGCAGCGTGGCTGACCACGCCGACGCCCACGCTGACCCGAAACGGCTCGACGCCGAGCGCGATCGGTACGGCCATGATCGCGACGTGCAGCGGGCTCGTAGCGCCCGTCGACCAGGCGTGGCCGTCGTAGCTGAGCTTGCCATGCTCAGCCAGGTTGCGCGCATAGGTCAGGCTGATGTAGCTATCGTCGAAGATCGGGCGCATGGTATCCGGCGCCAGGACGTAGATCAGGGACGCCACGAGACCCAACAACGCCGACAACGGTAGGCCGTACCACTCGAATAGCAGCGCGACAGCCCGGTTCTCCTGCCAGGCGGCGGGCAGGACCGGTAGCGTCAGGGGTAGGCTTCGGTGCCCTTCGGCCAACTGGCGATGACTCCTAGCGACGCGGAGATGCAACGATTCTAGCGCACGCTATGTCAACGCCTGAAACTGCGACGGACCGGCGTCTGCCGGTCCGTCCGTCTCGATGTGCTCTGCCGACGTCTAGCTGTTGCCGGTGCGCCAGGCTTCCAACGTGACGTCGAGAGTCACATCCTTACCGCCGCGAAACACCGTTACCTTGACCACGTCACCGACCTTCTTGCCATCGACCACCTCGGCGAGCCGCTCGTAGCTCTCGACCTTGGTGCCGTCGATGGCCGTAATCACGTCGCCGTTGTTACCGCCGACCATGCCTGCACGGGCGGCCGCGGAGCCGGACTCCACCTGGACCACTATGACACCCTTCTCGATGCTCAGGCCACGCGATTGCGCAATCGAGGGCGTCAAATCCCGAAGGCTGATGCCTAGCCGGGGATGTTCGATGTTCTTGCCGGCCAGCATATCGGCCAGGAATCGCGTCGCGGTGTTCACGGGCACCGCGTAGCCGATCCCAATGAACACGCGCTCGTTGGTCGGGTTCTCAATCGCTGTCGTAATGCCGATGACCTCGCCCCTGGCGTTGAACAGCCCGCCACCGGAGTTGCCGGGGTTGATCGCCGCGTCCGATTGAATCAGCTGGCGCAGCGGCCGGCCGCCGTTGCCCTCGAGCGACCTGCCGAGGCCGCTGACGATACCTTCAGTGACGGTGCCATCGATGCTGAACGGGTTACCCACCGCGATGACCAGCTCCCCAACCCGCACGCTGTCAGAGTCGCCGAGCTTCGCCGGGACCAGCTTATCGGCCGGGATGTCGGCCTTGATCACGGCCAGGTCGTTGCCGACGTCTCGTCCCACAACCGTCGCGTCGCCCGAGGTGCCATCCCAGAGGATGGCGTCGATGCTGCCGGCGCCGCTGATCACGTGGTTGTTGGTGAGAATGTGACCCTGCTTGTCCAGGACCACGCCGGAACCCACGCCACCGAGGCTGCCTGAGCTGGACGAGTTGATCCTTACTACGGAGGGCCGAATCTGCGCCACGAGGTCGGCAACGCTATCGATGCTGGCAGAAACGCCGGTGGTGCCCGAGGGGCTGACACGCTCGATGACCGTGGAAGACGAGGTGGGCGAATCGCCGTCGATTGCGTCGATGCCCACGATCACGCCGGCGCCAAGCGCCATGCTCACGACAACTACGAGGCCCCACTTCAGCTTCTCGATCATCGATACCACCTAACACTACCAGCAATGAGCTACCCCCTCATGATCGGCCACGAGCGGTTGCAGGAGTTTGCGTGCGAATTAGCTGCGCCTTAAAAGAGTGTCAAATCGAAAGCCGCTGCTCGGAAGTGATGTCCATCCTATAATCGCTTCATGACTGTGAAGACTGACTTCGAGGCCGGGGTGCGGGGCGTGCTGCCGATCACGGCGGGCATCAACGCAGCGGGCCACCTGACGATCGGCGGCTGCGACGCGATCGACCTGGCGCGGGAGTACGGCACGCCGCTGTACGTGTTCGACGAAGCTGACCTGCGGGCACGCTGCCGGGAGCTGCAGACCGAGTTCTCATCGCGCCTGCCGGACGTCCTCGTGCTCTACGCCTCGAAGGCGTACATCGGCAAGACGCTGGCGGGTTTGATCGCGGACGAGGGCATGGGGCTGGACGTGGTCGCGGCGGGAGAAATCGCCATCGCGCGGGCCGCCGAGTTCCCGATGGAGCGCGTCTACATGCACGGCAACAACAAGGCGCGCTCTGAGATCGAAGAGGCGATCAACGCCGGCGTCGGCCGCATCGTTGTCGACAACTTCCTCGACATCGAGAACATCGACGCGGTGGCTCGCGCGGCCGGACGCCGTCAGGCGGTGCTCCTGCGCATCACGCCCGACGTCGATCCGCACACGCACTCGCACATCACGACGGGCGTTATCGACAGCAAATTCGGCCTGCCGCTGATCGAAGGGCAGGCCGAGCAGGCGCTGGTCCGCGCCATGGCAGCGCCAAACCTGGACGTGATCGGCATCCACTGCCACATCGGCTCGCAGTTGTTCGAGACGCAGCCCTACGAGCAGGCGATCGACAAGACACTCGCGTTCGCGGCCGAGATGACGCGCAAGCACGGCCTGCACCTGCGCGAGTTCAGTCCCGGCGGCGGCATCGGCCTGCAGTACGTGCGCGACGAAGCGCCGCCACCCGTCTCGCACTTCGCAGAGACGATCGCCAACGCGATTAAGGCGGCGTGCCAGCGTCACGGCCTCGCTATCCCGCGTGTCGTCCTGGAACCGGGGCGCTCCGTGGTCGGCCGCGCAGGCGTGGCGTTGTACAGCGTCGGCGCGCGCAAAGAGATACCAGGCGTCCGCACCTACGTTGCCGTCGACGGCGGCATGGCGGACAACATCCGCCCGGCGATCTACGACGCGCGCTACGAGGCGATCGCCGCTGACCGGCCCCTGGCGCCCTACGAGGAGAAGGTGACCATCGCGGGCAAGTACTGCGAATCCGGGGACATCCTGGTGCGGGACGTGGAGCTGCCGCGCCTGCAGCCGGGCGAGATCCTGGCGATACCGGCCTCGGGCGCCTACTGCCTGGCGATGGCGAGCAACTACAACGGCGCCCTCAAGCCGCCCATCGTTTTCGTGCGTGACGGCAAGTCGAAGCTGGTACGCCGCCGCGAGACCTACGCGGACCTCATGGCCTGCGAAGTGGACTAGGAAAAGGAGCATGGAACACGGAACAAGACCCCGCTCCCCCTCGTGTTCCTTGTTCACTGTTCCCTGTTCCGCATAAGTCATGTGGAGCATTGTTGGGCACGCCGGCGCTGTGGCCGTGCTGCGGCGCGCGCTGACGACGGGACGGCCGCCGCACGCCTGGCTGTTCACCGGCGCGGAGGGCATCGGCAAGCTGGCAACCGCGCTCGAATTCGCCGCGGCGCTGAACTGCACTTCGGCTGACAAACCCTGTGGCGAGTGTCAGCCCTGTCGCAGCACGCTCTCCGGCAACCACCCGGACGTCGAAATCGTGGCGCCGGGGGGCATGTGCGACGAGCCGGATCACAAGGATCATCCCGACAGCCGCGATCTGCGTATCTGCCAGGTGCGACGGCTGGAGCGCGTGCTCTCGCTGACTCCATACGCCGGCGGCCGTCGCGTCGCCATCGTCGACGCCGCGGACACGCTGCGCGCCGAGGCGGCGAACGCCTTCCTCAAGACGCTGGAGGAACCGCCCGCCGGCGCCATCATCATCTTGCTCGCAGAACGCGAGGAGCGCCTGCCGGACACCGTGCTCTCGCGCTGCCAGAAGCTGCCCTTCAGACCGATCGAGCGCACGACCATCGTCGAAGCACTGATCGAGCGCGGCGCGGAGCCCGAGAGCGCCGTAGCGATCGCCGGGGCGGCGCGAGGGCGTCTCGGCTGGGCATTCAAGGCCTTTGAAGACCCCGGCCTGCTGGAGGAACGCGAGTCGATGCTCGACGAAGCGTTACGCGTGGCACACGCCGGACGCTTCGAGCGCTTTGGCTGGGCTCGCGAGGCGGGCGACCGCGTACCCGGCGCCCGTGAGCGCTACCTGCGCGAACTGGGCGTCTGGGAGAGCTGGTGGCGCGACGTGCTGCTTTTTGGCGCCGGGGCAAGCGAAGGCGCCGAAAACGGCGACCGCGAGCCGCAGTTGCGCGAAGAGGGTAGACTGTACCCAGCGAGTGAAATCGTCTCATTCCTGAAGGCGCTAACCCAGACCCGCGAATACCTGCAGGAGAACGTAGACCCTCAGCTCGCGCTCGAGAACCTGATACTGGACCTGCCCTCGGCAGGCCGTCCCGCGACCGCCCCGGCTGGTCGCACGCGTTAGGAGAGGAGACGGTCGCTTCGGCGGCCTGAACATGGCTACCAGGACGGTCGGCGTCCGCTTCCGCCAGGCGGGCAAGATCTTCTACTACGACGCCCTCGATTTCGAGCTCGAAGCCGGCAGCTACGTTGTCGTTGAATCGACGCACGGCCTCGGCGTGGGCCGCGTCGTGATTTCGCCTGACCAGGTGATCGCCAACGAGTCCAGCATGCAGGACGCGATGAAGCCCGTGCTGCGTGTCGCCACCCAAGGGGACGTCGACAAGATGGAGGCGATGCGCGAGAAGGCTCACGATGCGTTGCACGCCGCCAAGCAGAAGGCCTCGGAGCAGGGCCTGGACATGACGATCTCCAGCGGCGAGTTCGACCTCGATGGCGGCCAGTTCACGGCCTATTTCTCGTCTCAGGAGCGCGTCGACTTCCGCAACCTGGTGCGTGACCTCTCGCGCGACCTCGGCGCCCGCGTGCAGCTACTGCAGATCGGCGACCGCGACCGCGCCAAGCTGGTCGACGGATTCGACATCTGCGGCGAGCGCCTGTGCTGCAGCAGCTGGATGACCAACTTCCCCAGCGTCAGCATCCGTATGGCCAAGGAGCAGGACCTGCCTCTCAACCCCCAGAAGATCAGCGGCGTCTGCGGCCGCCTCTACTGCTGTCTCACCTTCGAGTACGAGGACTACAAGGAGCTCCGCGGCACGCTGCCCAAGGTCGGCTCGATGCTCTCCACGCCGGCCGGCGAGGCGAAGGTCTCGAGCATCGACTTCAACCGCGAAATCGTGAAGCTATGGCTGACCGACGCGCACCAACTCGTCGAGGTACCCGCCATCGACTTTCAGCTGCAGAACGGCGTGACCATTCGCCCGATGGAGCTGGTGCGCAAGATCGAAGGCCCGCTGCGCACGATCACCGAGGACAGCTCCACACGTACGCGGCCCGGCGGCCGGCCGACAGGCCCGCGAGAGCGCGACCGCGGCCGTGGCGGCCCGCCGCGCCGGGAGCAGGCGCCATCCTCAGGGCAACCCGCCCGTCCGCAGCGGCCGGCACCGCCCGCCGCGCAGCAACCGCCTGCCGCTGACGCGGCGGAGGGCGAGCCCGCAAAGCGCCGCCGACGCCGGCGCCGGCGAGGACGTGGCGGTGGCGGCGGGGCCCCGGGTGCCGAATCGCCACCCAGCAACGTTTAACAAAAGTCGATATCGATTCTATTTACTCAACGCTTTGTGTTGTGATAGTCTCCGCTTTGCGCCTCTGAACTAGACATAGCAACGGGCGCAAGCAGGCCCATCTGGTGGCTGCGGCGAGGCTCAAACTGACAATCGAGCCCGCCGAAATCCCTCACATTGAGGGGTTCCTTTTACGGAAGGATGCTGCTGGGGGCCTTTTACTTCGCCTTGAAAAGGCGGGAGGTTCTATCGGCCGGACGCCGTCGCCGGAATTGACCGGGGCGGTATTTCACCCGCAAAACGCGGGAGCAGAGAGGGGTGAACGATGCACTTGACTATTGACGGCTACGGTGGTGACCGGGAGCGTTTGAGCAGTGAATCGTTAGTCCGTTCACTCCTCGATACGTACCCGGCCGAGATTAACATGACGAAGATCTCCGAGCCTTTCGTCCTGGAGTACACGGGCGAGAAGCCGGAGGACTGGGGCGTGACCGGCTTCGTCATCATCGCCGAGAGCCACATTAGCGTTCACACGTTCCCGGACCACGGCTACGTCTGGGTCGACATCTTCTCCTGCAAGGCCTTCGAGGCCGACGGCGCCGTCGACCGCATCGTCGAGACCTTCGGGCTGACGCACGTGACGACCGACATCCACGACCGCGGGCTCGAGTTCCCGCACGCGGTCGACAAGGCGACGCCGGTGGCCATGCTGGAGCGCCGCGAGGTCACGGGAGCGCTGAGCTCGGGTTCGTAACCCGGGCCCAAGCCGGCCGCAACGCATCATGACCCTGCCTCGGCCCAACGACGAGCGCTTCTGGCCGCGCAAGAGCTTCTGCTGCCCGCCCTACCCCTACGCCGAGTACGAGACCTCGCGCGTGGTGCTGCTGCCGGTGCCTTACGACTCCACCGTGACGGCACGCGCCGGCGCCCGCGACGGCCCGGAAGCGATCATCACCAACTCGGAGGACATGGAGCTGTTCGACGTGGGCCTGGGCTTTGAGCCGTATCTGCACGGCATGTACACCTCACCCTTCGTCGCCGTAACCAACGAATCGCCGGAAGCGATGATCAACCGCGTCCACGGCATCGCCGCCGAGTTCGTCAACGACGGCAAGTTCCTGGTCACGCTCGGCGGCGAGCACACAATCGCCGTCGGGTCGTTCAGGGCGCACCGTGACAAGTATCCCAACCTCAGCGTCCTTGCAATCGACGCGCACGCCGATCTGCGCGACGAGTACCTGGACACGCGCTACAACCACGCCTGCACGTTGCGCCGCATCCTGGATGACGTGCCCGTCGTGCAGGTGGGCCTGCGCAGCGCCGCGGTGGAGGAAGCACAGTTGATCAGGGACCAGGCGCTGCCGTTCTTCTCGCCGCGGGCCTACCGCCGCTTCACGGATCTCTCGCCGATCATGAACGCGCTTACCGAGCAGGTCTACGTGACCATCGACCTGGACGGCATCGATTCCGGCGAGATGCCCGCCGTCGGCACGCCGGAGCCGGGCGGCTTGCGCTGGGACGAGGTGAGCGAGCTGATGGAGGCCGTCGCGGCCAGCAAACGTATCGTCGGCTTCGACGTCATGGAGCTGGCGCCCGATCTCGGTCCCAAGGCTGCCTCCTACGCCGCCGCGAAGCTCACGTACCGCATGATCGGCCTCGCGCTGGGCCCGCCCGAAGGCTAGACGCCGCGTGTCGATCCGGGCGCTGATCGGGCGGGTGCTGATTGCCGTCGTTGTCGTCAACGCGGCCGCCGGCGTCCTGGCCCTAATCCTCAGCAGCTCGAAGCAGGTCGGTTCGTTCGAAGGGCATGTCTTGGTGACCACCGGCGCCGTGTCGCTGGCAATTCTCGGCGCACTACCCTGTGCTCTCGCCTGGGAGAAAAGGGGGCTGACTGCCACCTTTGGCTGGCCGGCAACCGGCCTCTTCGCGATCGTCACGGCAGCGGCGCTGGTTGTGGTCCTGATCTGGACCGACAGGCCTGACGACAATCTGAGCAACGTGTCCTGGAGTGCCCTCGCGATCGCCTTCGCTGCCGTGCTGTTCAACCTGCTCTCGCTCGCCGAACTGCAGCCCTCGCAGCGCTGGGTACGGTGGGCCGCCTACGTGCTCGCTGCTCTGCTTGCGGCGCAATGGATCGACCTGATCTGGACCGATGACGCCGGCGACGGCAGCATCCGGCGCTTCGGCGCGACCGCGATCCTCCTGGCCGGCGCGAGCAGCGTCGTCCCGATTCTGCAGCGGCTGCACGACAGCGATCGGAAGGAAGCAGCCCTCTTCTGTCCCCGCTGCGGTTCGCAACTCCCGGGATCGACCGGACGCGAGGCCTCTTGCGGCGCGTGTGGAGCCGCCTTCCGCGTCGAATTCTCGTGAGATTCATCCTCAGCAAAGTAAGGTCTCGGTAAGAAGCAGCAGCTAACCTGTGTAGACGGGAGGGAGTTATATGGCGTTGTTAAGCATCCTCGAACGGCTCGGCATGTTCGAAGACGTCACCGCGGACCTGTATCCGTATCGATTCGTCATCACGCCGCTGCTGATCATCGCCGCGCTGGTGGTGCTCTACCTGGCTTACAGGCGAGGCGCGCACACGGTCCTGCTGCGCCACCGCTTTGCCTCTACGCTGATCGGCGTGCCCGCTTTGATCTTAGTGTTGCTGGTCGGTGATTACCTGTTCTCACCTCTCTGGGAGCGTTCCCACCTCGAAGAGGCAAGCCCGCTGGCGGTCCTCGACGTAGCGCCGGGCTCCTCGCCATCCCCGGCCAGCAATGAGGCGCCATCCTCCAGTGCTCCAATCCAGCCGAAGGTCCTGCAAACCGGAATGTTCGTCGGCGCCGACGAGTTCCATTTCGGCCGCGGCGACGCGCACCTGATTCAGACCGGCGCCAACAACTACGTCCTGCGTTTCGAGGACTTCTCCGTGCGCAACGGTCCGGACCTCTACGTCTACCTCTCTGAAGACCAGGACGGCAAGACGATCCAGGAGTCGCTAAACCTCGGCAAGCTCAAGGCCACCGACGGTGCGTTCAACTACGAGATCCCGTCTTCGGTCGACGTTTCGAAGATTAGAAGCGCCGTCGTTTGGTGCCGGCAGTTCGCCGTGCGCTTCACTCACGCTGAGCTCATGGCCAACTAGACGACGCTACTCCAAAATGCGGTAGCGCGGTCCTGCGTGATCATGCGCAACAGCTAGTCCAGCGATTATTTCGAGAACCAGCCTGGACGCGGATGCTTCTAGCCGGGCTGCCGCGTGGCCTGCGCCGTCTTTAGGCCACGAATCGACGCCAGGTGCTCGGCCTCGTGCTCGATCATGAACTCGGCAAACTGCTTGAGGCTGCGCCGGCCGACCCCAGGCTGCGTACCGATGCGCGTCCAGTCGACGGTGTGCGCCAGCTCCTCAACCGTCTGCAGGCGCCACTCGCGCATCTCGGCGATCAGCCAGCCCATGTCGGCTTCGAGGTAGGTGTTGCCGCGGGCG
>DATDOP010000008.1:0-4297 GCA_035293185.1 Dehalococcoidia bacterium
CAAGGCCGGCGTGCCCTTCGTGCCCGGCCTGATCGCGTTCCTCAACCGCTCCTGGACCGGCATCGAGATCCACCCCGGCGCCACGATCGGCGAAGGGTTGTTCATTGACCACGGCATGGGCGTCGTGATCGGTGAGACCGCCATCATCGGCGACGACTGCCACCTGACCCAGGGCGTCACGCTCGGGGGCACCAGCACGCGCCACGAGAAGCGACACCCAACGCTGGGCAACAACGTGCAGGTCGGGGCTGGCGCGAAGCTAATCGGCGCTATCACGGTCGGCGACCACGCGCGCATCGGTGCCGGCGCCGTCGTGGTCACCAGCGTGCCGGCATACGCGACCGTAGTCGGCGTGCCCGGCAAGGTGGTCGCCTTCTACGACCCCGGCGACGACACGATTCAGCGATTGCCGGACCCGGAGTGGGACCGTCTCGAAGACCTGTCGCAGCAGCTGGACGCGTTGCGGGCGCAGGTTGCGGCCCTCGAGGCCGAACTGGCCGAGCACGGTACCGCCGTCCATCGAATCGGCCCCAACGATAACTAGCCTTGAGCCACCTTTAGCCCAACCCCCGGAGGGTGCATTGCGACTCCACAACACTTTGAGCGGCAAAGTCGAAGAGTTCACGCCGCAAAACGACAACCGGGTGCTCATGTACGTCTGCGGCATCACGCCCTACGCCGATAGCCACCTGGGCCACGCGATGAGCTACGTCATCTTCGATACGCTGCGCCGCTACCTGGAGTACCGCGGCTACAGCGTCAAGCACGTCCAGAACTACACCGACATCGACGACAAGCTGATCGCGCGCGCCGAGAACGAGGGGCGCAGCGTCGAAGAAATAGCAGAGGAGTACAGCGGCCAGTTCGCCAAGGCGATCGAGGACCTCAACGTCCTGCCGGCGCACGTCTACCCGCGCGCCACGCAGGAGATCCCGGGGATCATCGAGATGATCGAGGGGCTCATCGCCAAAGGTTTCGCCTACGCCGGCCCGCCGAAGGGCGCCTTCGAGGCCAGCGACGTCTACTACCGCGTGGAGAAGAAGGCGGACTACGGCAAACTCGCCAAACGCAGTCTCGAGTCGATGCTCGCCGGCGCGCGCATCGAGCCGCTGGAGGGCAAAGAGAATCCCATGGACTTCACGCTGTGGAAGGCCGCCAAGCCCGGCGAGCCGTCATGGGACAGCCCGTGGGGCAAGGGACGGCCCGGCTGGCACATCGAGTGCTCCGCGATGTCGTACCGGCACCTCGGCCCGCAGATCGACATCCACGGCGGCGGCCTCGATCTGGTCTTCCCCCACCACGAGAACGAAATCGCCCAGACGGAGGCGTTCACGGGCCAGGTGCCGTTTTCGCGCTTCTGGATCCACAACGGCCTGCTGCAGCTGGGCGACCAGAAGATGAGCAAGTCGCTGGGCAACCTGATCAACATGCGCGAGGCCATCGACCGCTACGGCGGCGACGCTATCCGCGTCTTCGTCCTGAGCAGCGGCTACCGCAGCCCGCTGACCTTCAGCGAAGAGGCGATGGCGGCGGGCAAGACCGGCGCCGAGCGTCTGCGCAACGCCCTCGAGACACCCGACACGGGCGGCGGCGAGCCCGTGGACGCGTCTTCTTACCGCGAGCGCTTCATCGCCGCGATGGACGAAGACCTCAACACCGCCCAGGCGATCGGCCTGCTGTTCGACCTGGCGCGCGAGATCAACCGCGAGCGCGACGCCGGACGGTCCGTGGGCGAGGCGCAGGCGGTGCTGCGCGAGCTGGCGGGCGTCCTGGGTCTGCGACTGGAGTCCCAGGCCAACGAGGCGATGGCTGCCGCGCCGTTCATCGAGCTGCTGATCGACCTGCGCAAGGAGCTGCGGGAGGCCAAGCAGTACGCGCTCTCCGACCGCATTCGCAACGGCCTCGGCGAGCTGGGCATCGTCCTGGAAGACGCCGCCGGCGGCACGACGTGGAAGGCGAAGTAGGGCGGTAGCTCATCGCACGGGCACCAGATCATGACGCGCTGACCCACGAAATCGCGTCACCTTTGGTTGGGGTCCGAAACCGCAAGGAGAATCAGCAGACCGAGAATCAGTGCCAAAGGGGCCACACTGTACCAATAACTCCAAATGAAGACTGCGGCCGCTGCTGGAACCAATACGGCTGCTCCCAGGTTACCGACGAAACTCAGACTCGAAAGGCCAAGTGCCCTCTTGCTGGATTCGAAGTACTGGATTGAGAGCACCGGCAAAACATGGCTCCGTGCAGTCCAGGCCAGATCGAACAAGACACCGAAAACTAACGCGGCCCCGAGAAACGGGCAGACCGCGAATACCACAAAGGTACCTGCGGTGACAGCCGTGTAGGCGATGAGATCGAGCTTCGCGTTTGTCGTGGTGAGGCGTGTCAGTCCCAGGAGCACAACCGAGGACAAGCCAAGCATCACAACGTCGATAAATCCAAGGAATTCGACCTCAAGGCCCAAGGACGTGAGTCGAGGGAAGAACAGAACTTGGTAGTAGGTGTTCACAAAGACGAGCACGAGTATCTCGATAGAGGCCAAGAGAACCAGCGCTCTCGAGCGGAGGATGGTCCGGAGCCCGTCCATGATCTGGACCTCTTGCCTTGCGCTTCCTCCCCGCCGCTCATCGAAGGTGCAAACGATAAGCGCGGCGATGAAACTCGCCAGTGCAGATAGGAGAAACGGCGCGGGTTCGGCCAGGACGTAAAGCACAGGACCGGCAACCGCAGCCGGGACACCGGAAACGTTGCGTAACGACGACGCTCTGGAAGTAACCGCCAGATAATCGCGTGCATGTCCGGTCGAATCCAGGTCCTCGAAGATCATTGCCTCAGCTGCCCCGCTCTTCAGCGAGCGCCCCACGGCCAGGAAGGCCGCGATTGGCAGAAGACTCCAGAAGCTCTCAACGAACGCATACCCCGCGAAGCCAATGCCTTCGCTGGCGAATCCGAACGAGACGGCAAGCTTTCTAGACCACCGATCCGCAAGGAGGCCCGTAGGGACTTCCAACGCAGTCGTGGCCATGGCGGTTAGCCCAACGAAGAGCGCTAGCTCCGGCATACTGATGCCCTTCGACAGCGGCTGGATTGCCTGGAGCGTGAACATGAAATAGAAGCCAGCTACGCAACTCCAGGCGTAAAACTTGAAGACATTGGTGGATACCTTCATGACCCTTCCCCCATTGCGGCACCTCAAGGCTGTTCACTGAACACCTGGATGTGGGGAAGGTGGGGCCCGAGAGCAACAAGAGAAGACCCGCGAGGCGGGTTCGTCAGACGGACGGCCTCTGGAGCTGCATGCGCTCTTGAGGGGCGCGCAGCAGCACGGGTGCCCTGGGCCTAGCTTGCCTAGGCCAGCCGCCGATACGAACGGAACAGGATTACTTATCGAGCGTCAATGCCAAGACATGCCAGGGAGGAAGTGTAGCCAGTTCTCCGGCTCAAGGTGCAGCGCAGGACGTCCGAGGTTTGACGAATCTGGAGCCCGGCGGGACAATATCTGTATGCAAGACGAAGTCTTCAACGAAATCGACAAGGCGCTTAAGGCCGGCACGCCGCTCGTCGTGGCCACGGTTGCTGCTTCGCGCGGGTCCACGCCCCGCAAGCCAGGCGCCAAGATGGCCGTGCGGCCGGATGGCAGCTTCTGCGGCACCATCGGCGGCGGCTGCGGCGAGGCCGAGGTCTGGCAGGAAGCGATGAACGTACACCAGAGCGGCAAACCGCAGCTCGTGGTGGTCGACCTCACGGAGTCGCCAGAGGGCGAGGACAAGATCTGCGGCGGCATCATGGAGGTCTTCGTAGAGCGCGTCGTCTGACGGCGACCCCTCCTCATCCCACCACCCCGGGCAGACGGGCAAAAGCGAATCTGGTGAGACGGCCCTGGCAGGCGCGCAGCAGCCCTTTGCCACCGCGCCGGCAGTTTGACGGGCCTACATCCCGATGCTAAGGTCTAATCGTAGAACTAAGGGCAGGAGGTGCCCACACCATGCTTGCAGCGGGGCCGTTCGGACTCGGGCCAATGGAGCTCGTAATCATTCTTCTTGTACTCGTGATGCTCTTCGGCGCCACACGCCTTGCCGATATCGGGGGCTCGTTAGGCAAGGGCATCAGGGAGTTCCGTAAGGAAGTTCAGACTGACGACGACAAGCCGGAAGATGCGCCCGCGGCATCTGCAGCCGTTGCCCCAACCAATGGTAGCCAGGAGACGGTCGCGGCGGTTAAGTGCGCCAGCTGCGGCGCCCTCAACGCCGTGGGGTCCAAGCACTGCAACCAGTGCGGCGCATCGATAGCCGCGCCG
>DATDOP010000009.1:0-2535 GCA_035293185.1 Dehalococcoidia bacterium
TCCCTGTCCCTTGTTCCCCCCGTTACAAACGCATCACCTCTTGCCGCTTCGCGTTGACACTCCGTTACGTCTACCTCTAGACTCAGCAGGTCATTGCTGGGAAGGGCGGGCCGGCGTGACTGGGAGTAGCCACGACTGATCCACGGTATCGAAGACTCGCTCCTCGACTTCATAACCAACGTCTACGACTTGATCTCGTGGCCGGGCGTTGTCGTCCTCATGGCCCTCGAGACCATCATCTTCCTCATCCCCTCAGAGGCCGTCATGACCTTCGCCGGCTGGCTGCTGGTCAAGGACAAGGGCCTCGGCCCCGAGTGGATCGTCCTGGCGGGCATCCTCGGTGGCTTCGGCAGCACCATCGGTTCGTTGTTCTTCTACTACGTCGGCGTGCTGGGCGGACGCCCCGTCCTGGCGCGCTTCGGCCGCTACTTCTTCATCTCCGAGGACGACGTAGAGAGCGCGGAGCGTTTCTTTGCCAAGTACGGCATCTGGGCCGTTTTCTTCGGACGCATGGTGCCGCTGGTACGCAGCTTCATCAGCATCCCTGCCGGTGTGGCACGCATGGACATCAAGCTGTTCACCCTCTACACCTTCGCCGGCTCCGTGATCTGGGCCACCATTCTCGCCGGACTCGGCTACCAGCTGGGCGAGAACTGGGAGGACCTCAGAGCCTTCATGGGCCCGGCAGACGTCGTCGTTGCGATCATTCTCGGCGTGCTGGTGCTCTGGTACGTCTACAAGCAGATCAAGCAAGCATGGGAGGTACCGAAACCGTCCGGACCTGAGGTCTAAGCGCTCCAGCGTGGTGGCGGAGGCTGGTTCGTCGCGTGGATGGCTACTCCACGCACGACCTCGATCTAGGTCTTACGATGCAAGCAGGAACCACATCCCCGCGACCCCGCGTTTCTGAAATCGCTTCCTGGCTGCTCGTCCTGGCGGGCATCGGCTTGCTGCTGCTTCTGTTCCTCTCCTTCCTCATAGAGTCGAAGCCCGCCTCTCCCGGCGGCGACGCCATCACCTCCAGCCCGGGACGCATCGCCTACTTCGAGTTCGGCATCGCCGCCGATACCCTCTGGCTGGTCAACCCGGCCAACCCTGAGCAGCGCGAGAAGCTGCTCAGCGTCCCGCACGCCCGCGAATTCGGCGTCGTCCCCAGCATCGCCCCGGACGGCCGCAGTCTCGCCTACGCCGCCCTGCCCGCCGAGAACCCCGCGCCCTCCCCGGACGCTCCCGCCGGCCTCTGGCTGACCGAGATCTCCCGCGGCGCCCAACCTCGTCTCCTGCTCAACGGCGTCGATCTGCGCGTGCGGGCCGTCTGGAGCCCGGACGGCTCCAGCCTGGTCTACCGCCGCAGCAACGCCGATGGCTACGCGCTGGCTACCCAGCCGGCCGCCGGCGGCGAAGAGCGCATCCTCGCCCACTCAGACACCGCCACGGCGCTATTCCCCGTCGGCTTTGCGCCGGACGGCTCGCGCTTCTATCACGTCGCGCTCAGCGAGAGCGGCGGTTCCCAGCTCGTCGTCGTCGACGTCGCTTCCGGCGTCCAGACCGCCGTCGCGCAGCTCTCGCCCGGCATCACCCGCGAATGGTCTCTCTCGAACGACGGCTCGCGCCTCGCCTTCCTCGCCATGGGCTACACCGCCAACGCGATTGCCGCGCAGGCTTACGTCCTCGACCTCTCGACCGCCCAGCTCACGCCCGTCACCGGGGCCACTGTCAACGCCTTCGGCCCTGTGTGGGCGTTCGATGGTTCGCTGCTCGTCGGTAGCCTCGGCACGCACGGCGAAGCCAACCTCGTCCGCGTTGACGGCTCTTCGGCAACCCTGCTCCCCACCGCCGGCCGCGGCTTCGACGTACCCCTCGGCTTCGCCCGTGACGGCAGCGTCTATCTGGTCCGCGCCTTCAGCGGCGCTTCGGCCACCGCACCCGGCGCGGCCACCCTCACCCTCATCGATAAAGACGGCGAGCGCCACGTCATCGCTTCCGGCGACGTGACCTTCGCAGGCTGGAGCGCCCCTTGATTCGAAGCTACCTCACCCTGCCCCTGCTGTTGAGCACGCTGCTGCTGCTGGTCACGGCGGCAATCGCCACGCCGGACCGCGCGCACGCCGAGGGCGGCTGCGTCTTCCCCTTCACGCCAACCACCTACGAAGACCTCAAGGACCGCCGCCTCTTCCTCGACACGATCGAGCTGGCGTCCTATAACTTCCTCTTCCCCGGCGACGCCTTCTTCGGCATCCCTGACCTCGAAATGGGCCCTCGCGACGCGCGCTACACCGAGCCCGGCAGGGTGCCGCCCGTCCTGCTCAAGTCCATCGCCTACGTCGAGAGCAGCATCACCCAGGGAGCGTCCGGCGTGCCCTACGGCTCCATCGGCCCGGCGCTCATCGCCTTCGACTGCGGCCACGGCGTCGCGCAGGTCACGTCCGGCATGACCGTCCCCTCCGGCGAAAACGGCCGCGGCTCCCCGGAGCAGGCGCTGGTCGCCACCCATTACGCCTACAACATCGCCCGCGGCGCCAACATCCTCGCCAC
>DATDOP010000010.1:0-2126 GCA_035293185.1 Dehalococcoidia bacterium
GCGGTGATGCTGCCCGGCGCCGTGATCATGATGGCCGTCGCGCTGCTCTTCTTCCCCTCCGGCGTCCAGCCCCTGGTCCCGGCGCTGCAATCGAACCGCATCCTGGGACTGCACGTCACCACGGTGATGCTCGCCTACAGCGCCCTGTCGATCTCCTTCGGCGCGTCCGTGCTCTACCTCCTGCAGGTGAGCGGCCCATCGCGCGCAATTGCCGGAGGAGAGCTGCCTTCAGCGTGGTCCGGGGTGTCCCCGGCTGCCAGCGCCGGTCGGCGGTTCCCTCGCCTGCCGGATGCCGAGTCGCTGGGGGAGGTGGCGTACTGGTCGGTCCTGGTCGGCTTCCCGTTGCTCACGCTGGGCATCGCCCTGGGCGCGTACTGGGCGAACAACGCCTGGGGACGCTACTGGGGTTGGGACCCCAAGGAGACCTCCGCGCTGCTCACCTGGTTCGTCTATGCGGGCTACCTGCACGCGCGCGGCCTGCGCGGCTGGGAAGGCAAACGCGCCGCCTATCTGCTGCTGATCGGCTACGGCGCCGTGCTGTTCACCTACTTCGCCGTAAATTTCCTGATCTCGGGTTTGCACAGCTACGCCGGCGTTTAATTTTCGCAGGGCAGTTCGTTTCGCCGCGGGCGGCGCCTTTGGCGCGCTGGCGATCTATCTCGCGGCGACCTGCAGCGGCGGCGAGCCGGTCGAGGCCTGCCCGACGCCGGCGCCGGGCTCGCAGCCGGCGAGCATCCTGCAGCGCGCGCGCGACGAGGCGAGGTTCACGCTGCTCTACCCCTGCAGCCTGCCGGGCAGCCAGCAGCTCGCCTCCGCCAGCGTGATCGGCGACCCCGGGCGTCAGCAGGCGGAGTTGGTGTTCAGCGGCGCGTTCGATCTGACGATCCGGCAGGCGCAAGTCCCGCCCGCCGTCCCCCCAGACCCCGCCGGCGCCTCGCGGCGGACGATCGACCTGTTCCCGAACGTCAAGGCGATCCTGATCGAGATCAACGACGGCAGCGGCGATGCGCAGTACCACTACTTCTGGCAGCGCGACGGCATCTACTACGAGCTGCAGTCGGTGGGGCCGCCGCTGCAGGAGCGCGTGATGCGCCAGGTAGCCACGTCTCTGCAGTAAGGGTAGGCCGTGCGCCCCTACGCTTCGTGGCGATTGAGGGCGTTTGGGTAGATGACGGAGGCTGGAACCCCCGTCTACGCAGCGAGATTAGGCTTTGCTGGGTTCGCGGCCGCGCCAGTAGTCGGTGCCTTGCATCAGGGCGCGAAGGTGGTTGATCTCGCCGGCGTGGTACACGTCGTGCTCGATCATGATCGAGATGATCGCGCGCGTCTCGAGCGTGCCGCCCATGTGGACGGGGCGGGGCTGCGCGAGATCGGCGTCGTCGAGGGCGGCGACGGACGCGCGCAGGGTCTCGTAGCCGTGGTGCAGCCAGTCGAGGTCTTCGGCCATGCCGGCGCTGGAGCCGTAGATGCGGTCCTGGAAGCTGGGCATGAACAGGGAGCCGTCGCCGAAGGCCTGGTTGTCGTAGACGTGCTTGGCGGCGGTGAGGTGGCGCACCATTTCGCGGATCGAACGGCCGGCGTGCTCGCGGGCGTAGTCGTCCTCGGTGACGGCGCTGAGGTTGTTGAGCAGCGAGTGGGCGCGGCTGCGCTCGAAGGCGTTGTCCATGAGGAACAGCAGCTCGTTTACGGCGATCTGTGCAGCCAATTCAGCCCTCCTTCACAACGATGTTGACGAGGCGTTTGGGGACGAACAGGATGCGCAGGATCTCGCGGCCGTCCGTGTAGGGGGTGACGCGCGGGCTGGTCAGGGCGAGGTCCTTGGCCGCGGCTTCGTCAATGTCTACGGCGACGTCGAACTTGTCGCGGACCTTGCCGTTGACCTGCACGACGAGCGTGAAGGTCTCCGCGGCGGCGAGCGATTCGTCCCACGTGGGCCAGGACTGCTGGTGGACGCTGTAGGCGTGGCCTGTGCGCTGCCAGAGCTCCTCGGCGATGTGCGGCGCGGGCGGCGCGATCATCAGCAACAGCGACTCGATGGCGCGGTCCCAGGCCTCGCGGCCAACGTTGCCGGCGTCGCGGGCTTTGCCGAGGTAGCTGGTGAACTCCATGAGGCGCGCCAGCATGGT
>DATDOP010000011.1:0-6434 GCA_035293185.1 Dehalococcoidia bacterium
GGGACGGTCAGCTGCAGAATTGTCTGGTTCGTCGTGAGGTAGATCATCTGCGAAGCGCCGGTGAGGGCCAGGATGACCAGCGACAACTCGAAGGAGCGGGAGAGGGCGAACGCCATCAGGCTGGCGCCGAGAACGAAGATCGAAACGAGCACCACCATGCCGCGTCGCTTGACGTTGGTCAGGCTCGCGAGACCCAGGGTGCCAAGTACCGCGCCCACGCCGATCGCGGAGCCCATCATGCCGTAGCCGCCCTCGCCGCGCCCGAGTACTTCCTTGGCGAAGATCGGCATCAGGGCCATGTAGGGGAAGGCGAGGATTGTCGGCACGAACGCGAGGATCAGCTGAGTGCGCAGCGTCTTGTGCGTCCAGACGTATTTCATGCCTTCCGAGAGGTTCTCCCGGACCGAAACCGTGTTGGCGCGATTCGTCGCCGGGATTGTCATCGGCAGCACCATGAGCAAGACGCCGACGTAGGCCAACGTCTGCAGTCCGAAGTTCTCCCAGGAGCCGAGCAGGCCGAGGATCACGCCCGCGAGCGCCGGTCCCAGGATGCGCGTGATGTTGAAGCCCGCGGAGTTCAACGCGAGCGCGTTCATCAGGTCGTGCTTCGGTACGAGGTTTGGCACGATCGACTGGCGCACCGGGTTGTTGAATGCCCAGACGACGCCGGTGATCAAGGTGAAGGCGAAGAGGTGCCAGAGTTTTAACTCGCCAACGAAGATGATGACGGTCAAGATCGCCGACGCGACGAAGGCGAGGACGGAGGTGCTCTGCAGCAAGAACTTGCGCTCAACTCGGTCGGCAGCCACGCCGCCGAAGGGAGCTAGAAGCAGGAGGGGCAGCGCCCGGAAGCCGTTGATCGCGCCCAGCAGGAACGCTGAACCCGTCATCTGGTAAACCAGCCAGCCGACGGTGATCTGCTGGAACCACTGCCCGGCGCTTGTGAAGAGGGTGCTAATCCAGAGCAGCCGGTAGTCGCGGTACTTGAGGGAGCGGAACATGGCGTCAAGCCAGCTACCCTGCTCCGCGGCGTCCGAGACAGCGGGTCCGGGATGCGGCTCCGCTATGGCAATCGCATTCCTGGCAGAGTCGCCGGCAGCAGCTTCAGTCAAATGTGGTCACCCTAAACTTAACCCTTACGGAAAGGTACTGCTGGACAGCATACCAGACGCGTCCATCCGGGTGAAAAAAACGGCGCTGGAGGCGCCCGCAGCTCGAAATGGGGTAACATAGGGAGGCCCCCTGGTCTTTCAAGAACCCAACCTGCATTCAGCAAGGAGGAACGAAAATGACGGTTGAACCGCTGGTTCTGGCTGTCGACGACGAGGCCGGCATTCTGCGTCTCATTCGCCTGGAGCTCTCCGAACAGGGCTTCCGGGTGGTCGTCTCCGGCGATGGCGAAGAGGCGATCCGCACTTTCGAGCAGCAGCGCCCCGACGTTGTAGTTCTCGACATAATGCTTCCGGACATGAGCGGCCTCGAGGTGATGCGCCGTCTCCGCGAGCGGTCGAACACGCCGATCATCTTGCTCACCGCTCGAGACCACGACGAGGACAAGGTCCGCGGCCTGGAGCTGGGCGCCGACGACTACGTCGTGAAACCCTTCAACCCCCAGGAGTTGACCGCGCGCGTCCGCGCCGTGATGCGTCGCGCTGTGCGCGAGTCCAACGGTGAGAGCATCGTCGTTGCGGGGGACGTTGAAATCGATCTCGACAAGCGTCTCGTGACCAAGTCCGGCGAGGCGGTCTCCCTCACTCGCACCGAGTGGATGCTGCTGCAGCACCTCGCCAGCAACGCGGGCCGCGTGATGCTGAACACGGAGCTGTTGAGCAAGGTCTGGGGTCCGGAGTACATCGACGACCTGCAGTATCTGCGCGTCTGGATCTCCCGTCTGCGTAGCAAGCTGGAGACCGACCACACCCAACCCAGCGTCATCAAGACGCTGCAGGGCATCGGCTACCTGCTCGACATCGAGGGCCGACTCACAGAAGAGGCGCCAACCGAAGCGACGGCAACGTAAGCGCCACGCGCCAGACCTGACCTTTAGAGTACCTCTACCTGCTTGCCCACAAGCGGCGCGCGCACTACTGTGCCCCTTGCGACAGCGCAAACGGGGAGCGAAGTTGCCCTGCTGTGGCCTCGACACAAGGCTGCGCCGGGAAACTTCGTAGCGGTGGCCTAAAGACCCATCGGCTGCCGCGAGGCAGAATGTCGCAGACTCCGTCTTTGTGGGGCTTTGGCGTGCGCCCCTTTTCCAAGAGCGCCATGGCGGCTCGCGTTGACCACAACGCCTGAGAAGCCGCTTCGGAGGGGTCCGGGCTCTCCCGGCTTTCATACAAGGAGCGTTTGCATGACCACGACCTTCCAGAGCAGCCCCAAGTTCCTCTGGACGAGCGAAAGCGTGACCGAGGGCCACCCGGACAAGGTCTGCGACCAGATCTCGGACGCGGTCTTGGACTGGTCTCTAAGCCAGACCCCCATGGCCCGTGTCGCCTGCGAGTCCAGCGTCAAGTCTGACGAAAACGACGACTGGGTCTGGGTCTACGGCGAAGTGACGCCGCTGCCGCCTCCGGAGGTTGTGGACCAGCTCGTACGCCAGGTCCTCACCGACATCGGCTACACGGACCGCGCTTACGGCACCAGCGCCGAGACCGCGAAGGTCGAGGTGCGGCTGAGCGGCCAGTCCGCCGATATCGCCCTCGGCGTGGACAAGGCCCTTGAAGCCAAGGCCGGCAACCTGGAAGACGACCTCGACACCGGCGCCGGCGACCAGGGAATGATGGTCGGTTTCGCCTGCGACGAGACGCCAGAGCTGATGCCCGCCGCCATTGCCTTCGCCCACCGCTTGACGCGCCGCCTGGCCGAAGTGCGCAAGAACGGCACGTTGCCCTGGCTGCGCCCCGACGGCAAGAGCCAGGTGACCGTTGAGTATCACCACGGCAAGCTGGCACGCATCGACGCCATCGTTATCTCGACGCAGCACGCGCCGGAGATCAGCCAGGAAGAGATCACAGCCGAAGTCAAGAAGCACGTGATCGAGCCCGTCATCCCCGCTGACTTGATGGATGCCAACACCAAGTTCTACATCAACCCCACCGGCCGGTTCGTGATCGGCGGTCCCTTCGGCGACTCCGGCCTGACCGGACGTAAGATCATCGTCGACACGTACGGCGGATTCGCCCGTCACGGCGGCGGCGCCTTCAGCGGCAAGGACCCGACAAAAGTCGACCGCTCCGCCGCCTACGGCGCCCGCTGGGTGGCCAAGAACGTGATCGCCGCCGGATTCGCTCAGCAGTGCGAAGTGCAGCTGGCTTACGCGATCGGCGTCGCGCGACCCGTGAGCGTCACAGTCGAGTGCTTCGGCACGGAGAAAGTAGACGTGGAGAAGATCTCCAAGGCGGTCAGTGAGGTCTTCGACTTGCGTCCGGCCGCGATCATCCGCGACCTCGATCTGCGCCGGCCGATCTTCCGCCAGACAGCGTCCTACGGCCACTTCGGCCGCACAGACCTGGACGTCTCCTGGGAGAAGACGAACCGCGTGGACCAGCTCAAAGCGGCCATCAACAATTAGGTAACGGGAGGCGATCGAAAGCCCTGCAGGGAAGGCTGGAGAGCCGGCCTCAACCGGCCGGTTGGGATTCCCCGGGTTTTCAAAGTTGGTATAATCAATCTGCTGAGGAGCGCTGCGGCCCCACCTCAATCCTGGATGGGTCAGGCTCAGCTACACAAAACGGCGCTCGCATCTTAACGGTGCGGGCGCCGTGTTTTTTCGCCGCCTGCCTAGTGCTGAAAAGGAGCATGCAGATGACCTCAGCAAGCCAGGACTATCGAGTAGCGGATATGGGCCTCGCGGCATTCGGCCGCAAGGAGATCGCGATCGCGGAGTCGGAGATGCCGGCGCTCATGGCGATCCGCGAGGAGTACGCCAAGACGCAGCCGCTGAAGGGCGCGCGCATCGCCGGCTCGCTACACATGACGATCCAGACCGCCGTGTTGATCGAGACGCTGAAGGCGCTCGGCGCTGACGTACGTTGGGCGTCCTGCAACATCTACTCGACCCAAGACCACGCGGCGGCGGCGATCGTCGCGGCGGGAACGCCGGTATTCGCCTACAAGGGCGAATCGATGGACGAGTACTGGGAGTACACTCACCAGATCTTCGATTTCTCGCACGGCCAGGGACCGAACATGATCCTCGACGACGGCGGTGACGCCACGCTGCTGATGCACCTCGGCAGCGACGCCGAGAAGGACCCATCCGTCCTGGACCACCCGAAGAGCGAGGAAGAGATCAGCCTCTACGCAGCGATCAAGCGCCGCCTCGCCGAGCGACCAGGCTGGTACTCGAAGGTCGCGGCGGAGATCAAGGGCGTCAGTGAGGAGACGACGACCGGCGTGCACCGCCTCTACCAGATGGCGCGTGAGGAGCGCCTGCTCTTCCCGGCGATCAACGTCAACGACTCGGTAACCAAGTCGAAGTTCGACAACATCTACGGCATCCGCGAATCGCTGATGGACGGGATCAAGCGCGGCACGGACGTGATGATCGCCGGCAAGATCGCGCTGGTCGCCGGCTTCGGTGACGTCGGTAAGGGCTCTGCCCAGGCGATGCGCTCGCTGCAGGCCCAGGTCTGGGTCACGGAAATCGACCCGATCTGCGCGTTGCAAGCGGCGATGGACGGCTACCGCGTCGTCACCATGGAGTACGCGGCGGACAAGGCAGACATCTTCGTCACGGCCACGGGCAACTTCAACGTCATTCGCCACGAGCACATGCTGAAGATGAAGAACAACGCCATCGTCTGCAACATCGGCCACTTCGACAACGAGATCGACGTCGCCAGCCTGAAGCAGTACCAGTGGGAGAACATCAAGCCACAGGTAGACCACATCATCTTCCCGGACGGCAAGCGGATCATCCTGTTGTCGGAGGGCCGGCTGGTCAACCTGGGCAACGCCACGGGCCACCCTTCGTTCGTGATGAGCTCATCGTTCGCCAACCAGGTGCTGGCGCAGATCGAGCTGTTCACGAAAACGAAGGAGTACCCGGTGGGCGTGTACATCCTGCCCAAGGAGCTGGACGAGAAGGTCGCGCGGCTGCAGCTGACCAAGCTTGATGTGGAGCTGACCCAGCTGACGGACGCTCAGGCGCACTACATCAGCGTCAAGAAAGAGGGGCCGTACAAGTCTGACCAGTACCGGTACTGATCCGGCGACGGATGGACCAATTGAGAGGGTGACTGCTGAGCAGTCGCCCTCTCCGCGTTCAGGGCACTACCCTTCCGCTATGCCCTTGCTCGCGACCGCCGTATCATTACCGGCGATCAACGTAAACGGAGGGGAACCATGGCCTTCAAGTACCGCGCCGACCACGTAGGCAGCTTTCTACGACCCCAGGAGGTCCTGGACGCCCGCGCCCGCGGCGTATCCGCTGACGAGATGAAGGCGATGGAGGACCGCCACATCCTGCGCTTCCTCGACAAGCAGAAGGAGCTGGGCTTCGAGATCTTCACGGACGGCGAGATCCGCCGCCGCACGTTCATGTCCGACTTCAACGAAGCGACCTCCGGCTGGGACGAAGAGCAGGGTGTCAACCGTATGTGGGCCGGCGGGGCGCACTCCGGCGCCAGCACAGCTCGGGTCTCAGGCATCATCCAGGAGAAGATCAGGCAGACGAAGCGCCTGACCCAGCACGAGGTCGACTTCCTCAAGCAGCACGCCCCCGGCGATATCAAGATGACGCTGCCCACGCCGAACCAGTTCCCGGCGATCGCCTACAAGAAGGAGGTCTCCGGCGGCGCCTACCCCACTTACTCAGACTTCCTCTGGGACACGGTGCCGATTGTCCGCAACGAGATCCAGGCGCTGTGTGAGGAGGGCGTGAAGTACATCCAGATCGACGCGCCGCGCTACAGCTACTACATCGACCCAAAGTGGCGCGACTACGTGAAGAACGAGATGGGCAAAGACCCCGAGGAGGCGCTGGACGAGGCAATCGCGGTGGACAACGCGACGCTGGAAGGCGCGAAGCGGGACGGCGTTGTGATCTGCATCCACCTGTGCCGCGGCAACAATCGTAGCGAGTGGTACGCCGAAGGTGGCTACGACCTGATCGCGGAGAAGCTGTTCAACAAGCTCAACGTCGACGCGTTCTCGCTCGAATACGAGAGCGAGCGCTCTGGCAGCTTCGAGCCGCTGCGATTCGTGCCGCGCAACAAGGTCGTCGTGCTGGGCCTGATCAGCAGCAAGCTGCCGCAGCTCGAAGACCCGAACGCGATCGCCCGCCGTATCGAAGAGGCGAGCAAGTACGTGCCGCTGGACAACCTGGCGCTGGAACCGCAGTGCGGCTTCGCCTCCACGATGGAAGGCAACCTCCTTACCGAGGACGAGCAGTGGGCGAAGCTGAAGCTCGTGGTCGATGTGGCGAAGCGCGT
>DATDOP010000012.1:0-2805 GCA_035293185.1 Dehalococcoidia bacterium
GGCAGGACGAGCCACTCGATATCGGCTTCGAGCGACTTCACCACGCCGAGCGCCGGCAAAACCGCCTCGGGAGAGGCGTCGTCGCCGGGGATCACACAGACGCGCTTCGTCACGACGCTACCCCACAACCCCGCCCCACCAGAGGACCCGGGAACCTTAGAACCTGGGAACCAGGGGTTCGAAGGTTCCCGGGTTCCAGGGTTCCCTCCGGACCGTTAACCAGATCCAGGATCGCAGTTTCCCCAACAGCCGCCGTCTTCATGAGTTTGCTCCCGAGTGCCGCCGGATGAACTCCAGCGCGTGTTCGGCGCACCACTCGGGCTCGTAGTACGGCAGCATCGCCGTGGCGCCGTGGAAGACCTGCTGTTCGCAGTTGGGGATCGTCTCCCGGATCAAGTTCTGCTCCTCCATCGTGACCAGGGTGCCGCCGTTGTCCGGGCTGAGCAGCAGCGTCGGCTGCGTCACCTTGGGTAGCAGCGACGTCACGTCGAAGGCCGGATCCTGCACCAGCGAGAACGCCGCCGAGGTGATGTGCGCCGGCGTGCGCGCCCAGACCTCCTGGTAGTAGAGGTCGCGCATGCGCTCATCGAAGGTCTGGTCGTCGTGGTTGCGCGCCGCGTAGCCCTTGAAGGCGTTGATCCAGGAGCCCTCGTCCAGCACCGCCTGCGCCGAGCGGATAAAGTTCTCGCGCGTGCGCTGCACGTGCAGGAAGCTCGAGGCCAGGGTCAGCGTCTTCACCCGCTCCGGGTGCGTCACCGCCACCGCGATGCCCGCCGCGCACGCTACCTTGTCGCTGATCAAGTGCGCGCTCTGCACGCCGATCGCGTCCAGGAAGCCCGTGAACTGATCGATGATGCCCTGCACGCTCATGGTGATGCCCTGCGCCGGCGGCTTCTCCGACCGGCCATGCCCCGGCCGGTCCCAGCGGATCACCCGGTACTCCTTCGCCAGGATCGGCACCCAGCGGTTGTACAGCGTGGAATCGCCGACGCCGTAGTGGTTGATCAGCACGACCTCGCTCGCCTTCCACGGGTCCGTGAAGTCGTCGTCGTAGTAATAGACCTCGTAGCCGCCGACAGTCACCGTGGGCATTCGATGGGTACCTCTCTCTAGCGGCAGCGCACTTCGCGGACGCCCCTTTAGCGGGGGTCCGGGGTGTCCCCCGGCTTTCAACGCCCGGGCTCGGAGTATAAGGCCTTAGCGGTCGAACCTAGCTCCAGAGCTGTTTGCTGGCCAGGTCTGCCCCTTCCCGCAGCGTGCGCAGCTTGGCCCAGGCCAGCTGCGGGTGAATTCGCCCGCCCAGGCCGCAGTCGGTGCCTGCCATGACGTTCTCTCGTCCCACGACATTCGCGTAGTTGGTTAGACGGTCGGCCACCAGTTCCGGATGCTCGATCACGTTCGTCGCATGACTCACGACGCCTGGGATCAGGATCTTGCCTTCCGGCAGCTTCGCCACGTCTCGCCAGACCTTCCATTCGTGCTCGTGGCGCACGTTACCCGCCTCCACCGAGTAAGCCTGCGCTTTGACCTTGAGCAGCAGGTCCACAACGTCCTTCAACGGCACGTCGGAGGTGTGCGGGCCGTGCCAGCTGCCCCAGCAGATGTGGAACCGTACCCGATCCTCAGGGATGCCTTCCAGCGCGTGATTGACTGCCTCGACCTGCATCTCGGCCCAGGCACGGTACTCACCCATGCCCTTCTCCAGCGAGAACCACCAGTCGTACAGGTCGACGATCGCCGGGTCGTCGATCTGCAGCAGGAAGCCCGCGTCGACGATCGCGCGGTACTCCTCGCGGATCGCCTCGGCGAGAGCCCAGACGTAGTCGCGCGAGTCTTTGTAGTACTCGTTTCGCAGGATCTGCAGCGTCGCCGGCGAGACCGACGGCAGGAACGCCTCTTCGACCTCTACGCCCTCGAGCCCCGCCTTGAAGTTGGCGATGTCGCGCTGGATTAGCGCCTCACCGGTGTACCGCACGGGCCCGGTGCAGACCAGCTGCGCCAGCCGGTTGCTGGCCGCGGCGCGGCCGCCGCCGCTGCCCATGCCACCGTCTTCTTCGTAAAACTGACGAAACTCCGTCCGGTCCCTGCTTCCCAGCTGCAGCGGGTTTGGTGAGCCCGGCGCCAGCTCGCGGATTTCGAAGCCCTGGATGCGGTCGTAGATGTAGGACCACCAGGCCCCGTAGTCGACCGGCCCGCGCGAGGGCTTACCGAACTCGCCGTCATTCACGACGTCGACGCCCGCGTCAGCCTGCTGTCTGACCACGTCCGCAACGGCCGACTTGAGCCGCGGCATGACCGTAGCATCCGGCGCGTTGTCGCGATACATCTCGATCAGGTCGTTGGGCCGGGAGAGACTGCCGGCGTGTGTGGTCAGGATCCGTTGCGTGCTGCGCTTCATCTGACTCCTCCAGTGGGACTTGGCGGGCGCAATCGTATTTCGGCAGGAGCGGCCTGACAAGCGCGCGTTTGACAGGCCCGCGCCTCGGACACACCATCTGCGCAGCAGACGCGGAGGAGACCTATGCCCGTAGCGTCTTTGACCCGCGGTGCATTGAAAGACAGGGGCACCCCCGTACCCCGCTAAAGGGTCCGCTCGTAGCGCCTGCTGAGAATGGAGCAGTCATGCCGGTAGCAGCCTTCGATCACGCCGCGATCCCTACAGCCCAGCCCGAGGCGATGATCGCCTTCTACGAGAAGCTGGGCTTCACGCCGGTGCACGTCCAGGATTGGCGCGACGGCAAGTCGCGGGCGTTCGCGCTGGCCTTCGGCAACAACAAGATCAACGTCCACCCGCCGGAGGTCTGG
>DATDOP010000013.1:0-2527 GCA_035293185.1 Dehalococcoidia bacterium
GGGCGCAACGCGGTTGACACATTCCGCGCGAATCTGTAGTGTTTTCTTTTGGCACGTCCCCTCTGACCATCGGTCGTTGGGTCGATTGACCTGAAAGTGACCACGGTCGACCATCATTCCCACCTGCCGGGATTGCTCCACTTCGCGAGAGGTCGACTGGCTCAGCAATAGGGCTTTCGGCCTTTATGCGTGGCCAAAACAGGTAGCCGAATCTAAGGGAGTCAGGCTTTGCCGACGATTAACCAGCTGGTGACGAAAGGTCGCAAGGCGCCGAGTCGCAAGACCAAGGCGCCGGCTCTGCGTTGGCGCTACAACGCCCTGCACAACGAGACGAAATGGACCAAGGGTTCGCCTCAGAAGCGCGGCGTCTGCGTGCAAGTGCGCACCATGACTCCGAAGAAGCCGAACTCCGCGCTGCGCAAGATCGCGCGCGTACGTCTGACCAACGGCATGGAAGTCACCGCCTACATTCCCGGCGAAGGCCACAGCTTGCAGGAGCACTCCGTGGTGCTGATCCGCGGCGGCCGCGTCAAGGACCTGCCGGGTGTCCGCTACCACATCATCCGCGGCGCGCTGGACTCCTCCGGCGTGGCCAACCGCAAGCGTGGCCGCAGCAAGTACGGCGCCAGGAGGGAAGGCTAGCCATGGCAAGACGCGGCAAAGCCGCCCGGCGCGACATCCCCGGTGACGGCAAGTATCACAGCAAGATGCTGCAGATGTTCATCAATAAGGTGATGCTCGATGGCAAGAAGAGCACCGCCGAACGCATCGTCTACACGGCACTCGGCCGTATGGAAGAGCAGGCGGGACGGCCGGCGATCGACGTGTTCGACCAGGCGTTGCGCAACGCCACGCCGGCCATCGAAGTCAAGCCGCGTCGCGTCGGTGGCGCCACGTACCAGGTGCCAGTCGACATCCGCGCCGAACGCCGCATCTCGCTGGCCATGCGCTGGCTGGTGCGGTCCGCGCGGGCACGCCGCGGCCGCAGCATGGCCGAGAAGCTAGCCGGCGAGCTAATGGACGCATCCTCCGGTCAGGGCGCTACCGTAAAGCGCCGCGAAGATACGCACCGAATGGCCGAAGCGAACCGCGCTTTCGTGCATTACCGCTGGTAGGAAATCATGCCCCGTCCCTCGAACATCGAAAACCTCCGCAACATCGGCATCATCGCCCACATCGATGCCGGCAAGACGACCGTGACCGAGCGCGTGCTTTATTACACGGGCCGTACGTACAAGATCGGTGAGGTGCACGAAGGCACCGCCGTGATGGACTGGATGGCCCAGGAGCGCGAGCGCGGGATCACGATTACGTCCGCCGCGACCACGGCTGAGTGGAACGGCCACCAGGTCAACATCATCGACACGCCCGGGCACGTCGACTTCACGGTCGAGGTGGAGCGCAGCCTGCGCGTCCTGGACGGCGGCGTCGTGGTATTCGACGCGGTCGCCGGCGTTGAGCCGCAGTCAGAGACCGTCTGGCGCCAGGCAGACCGCTACAACGTGCCGCGCATCTGCTTCGTCAACAAGATGGACCGCACCGGCGCCGACTTCTGGCGCACGGTTGACATGATCGCCGAGCGCCTGGACGCGCGACCGGTGCCGATCCAGATCCCCTGGGGCACCGAAGCCGACTTCCAGGGCGTGATCGACCTAGTAGAGCAGCGGGCGATCTACTTCACCGGCGAACGCGACGACCCGCCGGAGTACCGCGAGATACCCGCCGACATGCAGGACGCTTTCGCGCGCGCCCGCGACCGTCTACTTGAGAAGGTAGGCGAAGTCGACGAGCAACTGATGATCTCGTACATCGAAGGCCACCCGGTGACGTCGGTTGAGCTGAAGAAGGCGCTGCGCCGTTCGACGCTCGAGGGCGAGATCACACCTGTGTTGTGCGGCTCCGCGCTGCGCAACAAGGGCGTGCGCCCGATGCTCGACGCGGTGATCGACTACCTGCCGTCGCCGATCGACGTGCCGCCGGTGACCGGTACGGACGTGAAGTCCGGCGAGCCGGACACGCGCGAAGCCGACGCCGACGCGCCGCTCAGCGCGCTGGTCTTCAAGATCGTCACGGACCAGTACATGGGCCGGCTGGCTTACCTGCGCATCTACTCCGGGCGCGCCACCAGCGGCATGCTGGTGCTGAACACGAGCCGCGACCAGACCGAGCGTTTCGGGCGTCTGGTGCGCATGCACGCGAACAAGCAGGAAGAAGTGGCCGAAGTATTCGCCGGCGACATCGTCGCCACCGGCGGCCTCAAGGACACGCTGACCGGAGACACGCTCTCCGACCCGGCAAAGCCGCTACTCCTGGAGCCGATCAAGTTCCCGGAGCCGGTGATCTCGATCGCCATCGAGCCGAAGTCGAAGCCCGACCAGGACAAGATGGGCGATGCTTTGAAGAAGCTCTCCGACGAGGACCCGACCTTCCGCATTCGCTACGACGAAGAGACCGGCCAGACGCTGATCTCAGGCATGGGCGAGCTGCACCTCGAGGTGCTGGTCGACCGCATGCTGCGCGAGTTCGG
>DATDOP010000014.1:0-31226 GCA_035293185.1 Dehalococcoidia bacterium
GCGGCCCAGACGTAGAGGCAGTCCTTCTCGCGCGCGGCGGTGATGATCGCCAGCTCTTTCTCCGGCGACTTGACGATGGAGTCGTAGCGGAAGTGGTTGCCGAGCTTGAGGGCGTACTCGTCCAGCTGCGGGCTGAGCAGCAGGATGCTGTGCGGCCCGCGCAGCGCACCGAACACCTCGAGCACGCCCTCGACGACGTGCTGGTACTCGGGCGCGACCTGCGATTTGTCAGAAACTGGTTGGACCCTGGGCATGGCACCTTACCTCCTCTGGCCGGGCTTGCATTCTACTGTCCCAAACAGAAGAGAGTAAGCGGACTAAGGCGACGACTTGCCGGCCTTGGCTGCATCTCGTTCTGCCAGCTTCTTGTCGTAGTGAGAAGCCTCGGCAGCGATTTCGGACTTGTGACTCTTTTCCATGATCGCCGCTTCCACCGGATCCGCCGGCACCTTCTTGACACCCGAGAAGTCGATCGGGCGCCAGCGGCCGTCAGAACCGACGAGGCCCTGGGTATCACCGGTGGCGGCATAACCGAGTTTCCAAAGGGCGTCACCGTAGTTGCGCACGTCCTGGCCGGTTTGCGGTGAAAGCGCATCGATGACCGCATCGGTCTCAGCTTTCGCCTGGGCGAAGCCGGGTTCGCCCGGCTGCGCGTAGTTTTGCGTGAATCCGCCCTCGACCTTGCCCATGGCGAAGGCCCAGTCTTTGTCCATGGGTACCACGCCGTAGAACTCCGGCCCGAAACCGGTCTCGGCGGCGGCCTTGGCCCCGGCGACCTCACGAGCGAAGAAGTCGGCGTCGACGTTGCCGGTGTTGGGCTTGAGGATCTTGACCACTGCGTCGACTTCCTGGCCGTTGGGCAACTTGATGCGGGCTTCGAAGACGCCGTAGCGCTTGCGTCCGGCGGTTGAGCCCTTGAAGCCGGACACGCCGATGGGCTTGGTGCGATCGATGGAGACGACCTCGGCGCTGTCGGAGACGACGCGGGAACGCGTTGCGGTACCGGCCGGCCCACCGCCGGCTTGTGTATCGACTGGGGCCGTCGTGGTCTCGCCGGTCTGAGCGTGCGCGTTATCGATGGCGGCCTTGCCGGCGGCGTCGGTGTCGCCTTTCGTGGTTCCCTCATCGGTGGTGGTCGTCTCGCCCGGCTTCGTGCCCTCGCCGGGAGTCCCCTCCTGCGTGGTCGTGGTCTCGCCGGGCTTCGTCCCTTCGCCTAGCTGTTTGAGGCCCGCAACGTCCTGTTCCGTGAGGTTGTTCCACTCTTTGCCTTTGAGGTTGGGAACGCCGGTCACGATATCGACGGCACCGCCGACGATCACGCTCTGGACTGTGTTCTTGGCTACCTTGTCGATGAGGTCGTCCATGTCCTTGGGCCAATCGCCTTCGAGCATGCCGGTAACCGTGATGTCGATAGGCGTCGTGAGAAGGCTGGAGCCGACGTCCGCGACGCGGGCAACCACGAACTGCCGCACTGCCTCGTTGGGGATGACAGTCGCCAGGCGCGGGCCCAGCAGGCTAGCGAACTTGCTACCCAGCGCACCACCGATCATCGAGCCGATGAACGTCATGGCGGCGTCTTTGCCGGTCTTGAACAGGATGGAGCCCGGATCGAACTTGCCCTGCGCCAGCTGCATCGCGGTCTCTTGCGTGAACGTACCGGTTGCCGCGCCGGCGGCAGACCCGGCGCTGATACCGATCAGGCCGTACGCCTTGCCCATGACGCCACCACCAACCGTGAGCACGATGTTGCAGCCGGCACGGACGTACTGGAGACCGGTGACAACGGTGCTTGCGCCCTGGTTGACGCGTTGACCATACGTGACGGTCTTGCGGTAGAACTCCTCGATCTCGTCGGCCACCATGGGCATCGCGACGAGAGCAGCCTCGTACTGGTCGAGGCCCACCGCGAGGTCAACCTTGAGCAGGTGGTTGTAGATCTTCAGGTAATCGTCGCTGGAGATCAGAACCCGCTTCACGCGATCGAGTTGGGCTTCGTCGAGGGAGCCGACGAACTCCATGATCTCCCACGGGTTCATGTCTTTGAAGGTCTTGCCCGGGGGCAGCAGCTTCTCGGCAGCCTTCAGGTCAATCTCGCTGCTGAAGAACTCAGAGACAGCGCTAACGCCGGGAAACTCAGCCTTGCGCTCGCGTTCGAATTCCCACTCGGACTCGGCCTTTTGCCAGATCTCCTGGAGTTTCTTGAGGTATTCTTTCGCGGCCCGCGCCATGGGGCTATTCATGACGCGGCTGTAGTAGTCGGTGATCGCTCCGGGGATGCTCAGCATCTTGTCCCAGGTGATCAGGCCGCCTTCGGTGGGCAGGGCGACGCCGTTCCAGAACGGACCCTTGAAGCCCTCTTCGATGGGGAAGTCGCCGAGCAGGGTGAGGGTGGTTGGCTTCGATGCCAGACCGACAACCCAGCTCTTACGAAAGTCCTCCTCAGCCGTAATGTTCCATTCCTGGGGGGCGAGGATGGCGCGGTCGATCAACTTCGTGGTGTCGAGTTCGATGCGCGTGACAGCGGGCGCGTCTTCTGCCTTGTTCTGCAACCGCTCGAGCTTGTCCTGGTATTCGCCGGTGAAACGGTAGGAATTTGAACCGGGGGGTGCCCAGCCCTCGCGCTCTTGCTTCTCACGCTCTCGCTTGTCGAAATCCTGGATCTCCTGGTTGAGGTTCTGACGGCGCATGCGCCAGGTGATGGCGTCCTGTATGTCCTTGTAATGCTCAGGCAGCATCGCGGCCGCGAGGTGCGGGAACCGTGAGGCAACGATGTCCTCAGCGCGAGGTACCGCAGGTGCAGTCGTGCTCGCTGGACCCGGCGCGCGCTGGATCGAGGCGGCCGGCTCACGCTGGATTGCGCCGCCTCTGGGCAGGCTGCGCATCAGGGAGAGGCGCGAGAGGCCCGGCGCACCGGCTGCGCCCGCCAGCAGGGGCGCGTCGTCTGCTTCACGCCGGTTGCCGACCAACCTGGCGAACGCCGCGTTGCCGAGGCCGCTCTGCAGCTTACCGACGAAGTCCCGTTCGGCTTCGGGCTCCGGTTCGGGGTCGCGGCCGGCGGCCAGCGAATCGTGGTCCGCTGCGGCTTCGATTTCGTGGAGTTTGCGGCGACGGCGCTTCATGCGGCAGGCAACCTTCACTCGCGGCGAGACACACCACAAGGCCGCCGCGGCGGTCTTGAGACTGGCTCAAGAGTAGCGGCGAAGGATTTACGCGCGGTTGAAGATTCCTTGAACCTTTTGCGAACTATTACGAGTGGACCGGCTGGCCGGCGACCTTCATGCGGATGCGATAAACAGACGTGACGGCGGTGGCGTAAAGCGTGCGCCAGTCGTCGTCGCCCCAGGCGAGGTTGGAGGGGCCGCCGAGGCCTTCACCAAAGACGGCGGGCTCTTCTGCGAATCCGATGCAGCCCAGCGGCTTGCCCGACGGATCGAAGACCCAGATGCCCTCGTTGCGGTTGCCCGCGACGTAGAGGTTGCCCAGCGAGTCCATCTTCATGCCGTCCGGCGCCCGCGTCGCGTTCTGGGCGAGGACGTAGTCGGCGAAGTCCTGGCGCAGGCCGTCGGCCTTGACTTCGCAGAAGACGCGGCCGTTGCTCACGCTGCCATCCGCCGCCACGTCGAAGACCTTGACGTGCGCCTGGCGCGTGTCATCGACGTACAACCGCGTGCCATCGTCAGAGATCACGAGGCCGTTGGGGAATTCAACCTCGGCCGTGAGCTGCCGGAGCGAGCCGTCGCCGGCGGATACACGATAGACGGCGGGCACGGGCGGCGGGCTCGGCGCCTCGCCACGGGGCGAGAAGAAGGGGTCGGTGAAGATGATGTCGCCGTTGGGCGCGCAGATCACGTCGTTCGGCGAGTTGAGGGGACGGCCGTTGTAGGAGTCTGCCAGCGTCTCGAGGCTGCCGTCCGCGTTGGTGCGCACCACCTTGTGGCCAGACCCGACGCAAGTGATCAGGCGGCCCTGCAGGTCGAAGGTGCTGCCGTTGCTGTTTTCGCTGGGGCTGCGGAACGGCCTGGCGCCGTCTGCCTGGGTCCAGCGATGGATCGTGCCTCCCGCCGGGTTGGCAAACTCGATATCGACGAACAGGAGGCTGCGGTCGCGGTGGCTCCAGACCGGCCCTTCCGTGAACTTGAAGCCGGTGGCGATCTTCTCCGCCTGCGCGTTGAGGTCGATCAGCTCTGCGAGTTTAGGGTCCAGCGCGACAACCGCCATGGTGCAACCTTTCGATCTGTATCAGCCCGCCGATTCGCCTGCCAGCTTAGACGACGCCACTCCTCGCCGTCACGTCTATAGTGTGCGCGGACGAATCTGGCTCGGAGACGGCGATGGCGGGACGCTACCAGGTGATCATCGTGGGCGGAGGGCCGGTGGGCATGGCGCTCGCCGTGGAGCTCGGCCTGCGCGGCGTCGCCTGTGTGTTGGTCGAACGGCACCTGACGCCGCAGCGCATCCCCAAGGGCCAGGGCCTGACCCAACGCACCATGGAGCACTTCTACTTCTGGGGCATCGACCAGGAGCTACGCGCCGCCCGCCTGCTGCCTCCCGGCTACCCGATCGGCGGTGTGACGGCTTACGGCGACCTGATGAGCGAGTACTCGTACGCGCCGGCGGGCCGCGAGCTGGTGCGGTCGTACTACTTCCAGGACAACGAGCGTTTGCCGCAATACCTGACCGAGGAGGTCCTGCGACGCCGGGTGACGGACTTCCCTCACGTCGATTGCCTGTTCGGCTGGTCTGCCGAGACGCTGGAGCAGGACGATAACGGCGCGCGGGTGACGATCGCTGAAACGACCGGCGGCGCGACTCAGGTGCTCGAGGCCGACTACGTCGTCGCCTGTGACGGAGCGCGATCGACCATTAGGGAGCAGCTGGGGATCGACCGGGGCGGCGCCGACTTCGACCAGCGCATGGTGCTGGCGGTGTTCAACTCCCGGGAGCTGCACGAGGGCCTGAAGCGCTTCCCGGAGCGGACGACGTATCGCGTCTTGCATCCCGACTTGAAAGGCTACTGGCGCTTCTTCGGCCGCGTCGACGTCGGCAACGGCTGGTTTTTCCACGCGCCCGTGCCGCCGGACACGACGCCGGACAACTACGACTTTCACGGCCTGATCCAGCTCGCCGCCGGGTTCTCTTTCCCCGTCGAGTTCGAGCACGTGGGCTTTTGGGACCTGCGCATTGCCGTGGCCGGCGAGTACCGGCGCGGGCGGGTGTTCATCGCCGGGGACGCCGCACACAGCCACCCGCCCTACGGCGGCTTCGGGCTGAACTCGGGGCTGGAAGACGTGGCGAACCTGGGCTGGAAGCTGGCGGCGGTGCTGGACGGTTGGGCCGGGGATCGCCTGCTCGACACGTACGGCGAGGAACGGCGGCCGATTTTCGTCGAGACCGGCGAGGCGATGATCGCCGGCGGCATCGAGGCCGACCGCGAGTTCCTGGAGCGCTACAGCCCGGAACGCGACCGCGACGAGTTCGTGCGCGCCTGGAAGGAGCTGGAAACCGGCTCCGGTTCGCGGCAGCAGTCCTACGAGCCGCACTACGAGGGCTCGTCGGTCGTCATGGGACCGCCGGGCGCTGCCTGCGGCATCCACGGCAAGCACTCGTTTGCGGCGCGCGCGGGGCATCACCTGACGCCGCAGCGCCTGTCTTCAGGGCGCGACGTCTTCGAGGAGTTGGGGCAGGCCTATACGCTGCTCGCGTTCGGAGCGGACGCCGCGGACGTCGCGCGTTTTGAACACGCGGCGTCATCTCTGCGCCTGCCGTTGAAGGTGATCCGCGATACGTTTGACGCGGAGCGCAAGGCCTACGAATCGCAGTTGGTCCTGGTGCGTCCCGACCAGTACGTGGTTTGGGCGGGGGATCGGCCGCCTGCCGACGTAGCAGAAATGCTCCGTAGAGTGGTGGGAGCGGCGTGAGCGGCCGTGCTATAGTCCGCGTCGCGGCGCGCTGACTCAGGAGGACGACGGACCATGGCTAACGGCGGAATGCAGACCGAGCACATCACGATCCGCGGCAACGGCGGCGACGAGATCGACGCGTATTTTGCCCAGCCGGAGGGTGCAGGGCCGTTCCCCGGTGTCGTGGTGATCCAGCATATCTTCGGCGTGGACGAGTGGATCATGGAGGTCTGCCGCCGGCTGGCGCACCACGGATACATGGCGCTGGCCCCGAACCTCTACGCGCGCATCGGCAGCCTGGGCTCCGGCCCCGTGGAGGACCTGGCGGCGCGCCTGCGCTCGAAGGGCGGCCTGAACGACGACGTGGTGACGGGCGACCTGCAGGCTGCGGCGGATACGCTGCGTGCGCGCCCTGGGGCGAGCGGCAAGGTCGGGACGATTGGCTTCTGCATGGGTGGACGGTTCGCCTACATGGCGGCCTGCCGGGTCTCCGGCCTCGACGCGGCGGTCGACTGCTGGGGTGGCGGCGTGGCGCCGGACCCGGCGCAGCCCGGCAACCCGCCCGGCACGCCGCCGATTGACCTCACCGCCGGCATGAAGGCGCCGCTGCTGGGTATCTTCGGTAACGACGACACGCGCCCCGACCGCTCGGAGGTCGACCGTACGGAAGCGAAGCTCAAGAGCCTCGGCAAGCGTTACGAGTTCCACCGCTACGACGGCGCCGGACACGGGTTCTTCAACTGGGCCAACATCGCCTACCGTCAGCAGCAGGCAACGGATGGCTGGGAGAAGGTCTGGGGCTTCTTCAACGCGAACCTGTAACCCTCAGTCGCCGCTGGCTCCGCCTTCGAGGCTACGCAGGAAGGCGAGGAGGCTCTCGCACGCCTCCTGCCAGACATCTTCCCGAGTCCGGCCGGTCGCTTTCGCGACGTTGAAGCCGTGGTCGGCGCCCTCCAGGAAACGCAACGACGCCTTGCTCAGCTGCGATGCGGCGGCGCGCAGCTCATCGGGAGCTGCGAAAGCATCCCTGGTGCCCGAGCAGAACAGAGTGGGGACAGCAACCGAGCCGAGGTGCGCGTCCCGGGTGCGCTCCGGCCTGCCGGGCGGGTGCAGTGGATAGGCGAAAAGCGCGAGGCCCGCGACCTCCACGTCCTGCGCGACGACCTGCGAGGCGATCCGGCCACCCATCGAGCGTCCGCCGGCCACCAACCGCGGTGACATTTCGCGCGCCGCCTCGATGACGGCCCGCCACGTGGCCTCGAGGACCGGGTTGCGGTCGGGCATCGGCCGGCCCGCCTCGGTGTACGGGAACTGGAAACGCAGCAGCCCGTAGCCCGCCTCGGCCAGCCGCCCGGCGAGGAACACGCCGAAAGGGTCGCGCAGGCTCGAACCGGCGCCGGGCGCGTAGACCACCAGTACGCGGTGGCCTGGAGCCGCCGGGTTAGTCAAGAGAGCGGAAACCCGGCCCGACCCGGGGATTTCGACGGCGAGCGTCTGGTCCGGCATCACGCTGAGCGTAGCGCAGGACGGCGGTCATGCCCCAGCCCGGGACGCTTCGTTGCGGTCAGGCAGGTATCTCGAGGATCATCCCGACGTGGATCTTGGTGGGATCGTCGCCGATCTTGGCACGGTTGGCCGCGTAGATCTGCGGCCAGCGGGCGCCATCCTGGTAGTAGAGCACAGCGATGCGGAACAGGTTGTCGCCGCCTGCCACCTCGTGTTGACGCGCACCCGGCGTTGCCGGTGCCGCTGTGGGCGCTGGCGTCGCGGGCTGGGCAACCGCGCTCGCGGGCGTCCCGGCCATCTCCGCCAGCACGCGCTGGATGAATGCCGGAGCATCGAACTTGCCGCCCGCCGCGAGGTCGCTGCCGGGGTCAGTCTTGCCGAGGCGGCGGCCGTTGTCCGTGTTTTCGTGGCCGGTGATGCCGGTTGGGACGGCGCCCGCCTGGTTGACACGATCGAGCCAGACCGGAGGGATGCTGTACTTGCTGCAAAGCAGCGCTACCTCTTTCGCCGCGCGCGCCAGGGTCGCCTCGGCGAAGTCCTCGGTGAAGTTGCGCTGAGCCAGCTCGAAGCTGATGGCGTACCAGTCGACCGACCAGTGGCTGCCCTCGAATCCGAAGCCGGCGGAGTAGGTGGGAGACATGTCGTCCGGCCAGGAGACGCACATCTGGCCTTCGTGGCTGATGATGCGGTTGGTCGCGCCACCCCAGCCTCCCTGGTTGTTGTTGGGGCTGAGCAGCCAGTTCTTGGTTGCCATGTACTGGCGGTCCTGCGTCGTATCGCCGCGCGTTGCATGAATGACGATGAGCTGGATGGGATGGGCACGGGGGACGGCGAGCCAGGGCTGAGGGTTGATCGTCTCGTCGGGAAGGGTGGTCATCGCGCACCTCCAGGCAGGTCAAGAGATAGACGGTAGGCGATTCTGTCGCACGCGCAGAGGCCTGTCAATCCCGCTGCCGGGCAGAGCCGCGCGTACGCGATTCGTTGACGGCCCGGCGTTGGCGGGTGGATCATCCGCGCGGTCAGTAGCGAAGGAGAGACGACATGCCAATTGCCAACGTGCGCGGCGCCAGCATCCACTACGAAGTTCTCGGCGATTCGGGCCCCTGGGTTGCATTGTCCCCCGGCGGGCGCCGCGGTCTCGACGCCGTAGCTTATCTCGCTGAGCGAATTGCGGCCTCCGGGTTCCGCGTCCTGCTGCACGACCGGCGCAACTGCGGCACGTCCGACGTCATACTCGGCGGCGAGGACGCGGAGTACGAGATCTGGGCCGACGACCTGCACGAGCTGCTGCTGCAGCTGGGCGCGGCGCCGGCCTTCGTGGGTGGGACGTCGTCGGGTTGCCGCCTGGCGCTGCTGGTCTACACGCGCCACCTGGACGCTGTGCGCGGCCTGCTGCTCTGGCGGGTCACCGGCGGGGCGTTCGCCGCGGGACGGCTGGCCCGGAACTACTACGGGCAGTACGTCGAAGCGGCGCGCGCGGGTGGCATGGCGGCTGTCTGCGGGACGGAACACTTCAGTGAGCTGATCGCCGCCAATCCCGCGACTCGCGACCGGATCATGAACCTCAACCGGGAGCAGTTCATCGCCGACTTCACGCGCTGGGAGCGAGGTTTCCAGGAGAGCGCTGACCTGCCGGTAATCGGCATGACGGCGGCAGATCTGGGCCGGGTTGCAGTGCCGGCGTGCATCGTGCCGGGCAACGACAAGACTCATCCGCGGGCCGTCGGCGAGCAGGCCGGGAAGCTGATCCCCGGCGCTGAGGTCTGCATCCTGCTGCAGACCGAGCACCCGGACGTGGACGTGTCGCCCGCGGAGGAGCTGGAGGAGGTCGCGGACCAACACGCGAAGCTCTACGTGGACTTCATGAGGAAACACGGCGCCTGAAGTGACCGGCGCGGCGCGGAGGTACTGCCGGCGATGAGGTCTCTCGGCCTGCTGAAGGGCCTGACGGAGGCGGAGGTCAGGCTGCTCGTCGTGCTGGGCGTCGGCGCCTTCGTGCTAGCGAGCACGTACAGCAGCATCAACGTGGCGCTGCCGGAGATTCAGCGCGAGTTCGACGTTAGCCTGTCAGCGCTGAAGTGGGTCTCGATCATCGGCGCGATCATGGTGGCGAGCCTGTCGTTGAGCTTCGGACGCGTCGGCGACCTCGTGGGACGCAGGCGCATCTACAAGGCCGGCATCATTATCTACACGCTGGGCTCGGGGCTGACGGCGCTGTCGATGTCGTTCCCGCAGTTGATGGCTTTTCGCGTGTTCATGGCCATCGGCCTGGCGATGTCCAACCCGCTGGCCGGGGCGATCATCGCCGCGACGGTGGCGCCGGAGCGGCGGGGGCAGGCGGTGGGCATCTTCGCCTCGTTTCAGGCCGCGGGGCAGCTCACCGGCCCGACGTTCGGCGGGATCATCCTGGACTTGCTGAGCTGGCGGGCGATCTTCGTCAGCTACCTGGCGATTGGCATTGTGCTCTGCGTCGCGCAGCAGTTCTTCCTCAAGGGCACGGAGGAGCGGCGCCACGAGGCGTTCGACTATCCCGGCGCCGTGTTGCTGCTCGTCGGTTACCCTTCGTTGCTAATTGCCCTCAGCGTGGGGCCGGGCTCTGGTTGGGGCTCCCTGCTGACCCTGGGTTGGTTTGCCGTGGCCGCCGTGGGCCTCGCCAGTTTCACCGTCCGGGAGTTGAGGTTCGATAAGCCGATCTTCCACTTTCGCTTCTTCCGCAGTTCGACGTTTTGCGTAGCCATGTTTACGCTGGTGGTGGCGTCGTTCGTGCAGAACCCGATCACGCTGTTTGCGCCCCTCTATCTGCAGAAAGTGCTGACCGTCGATCCGCTGACCGTCGGCTTCGTCATGATGGCGCTGCCGCTTTCGACTCTCATCGCCGGTCCGATCGGGGGCAGCCTTGCTGACCGGTACAACCCCCGCATCGTCGCCGGGGCCGGCGTGATGATCACCCTGCTCGCGGTCCTGATCTATTCGCGCCTCGGCGTGGACGAGACCCTGCTGCCGGTCGTGTTCGCACTAACACTCGTTGGTTTGGGAGCCAGCCTGTTCCGGCCGGCCAATCAGGTCGCGGTGTACGCGCAGACCGAGCGTCGCGACTTCGGGGCGCTCGCCGCCATGCTGGTGTTGATCCAGAGCCTCGCGGGGACGCTGGGCACTACAATCGCCGTGGCCGCGAACGAGACCCGGGCGACGGGCGACGACCCCGCGAACTTCGTCAAGGGGCAGCAGTTCACGTTTACGGCGCTTCTGCCGCTGCTGGCCCTGTCTGTGCTCGTCTCGTTCATCGGAAGAGCGACCTCGGGCAGGAAAAAGGCCGTCGAGGGCGAGCTTGAAGTCACCGGCTAGGCAGCCGAGAACGGGGGCAGCGTTTGGCGACTAACGAGACGTATCAGGTCTTCGCCGTGCGATACGCCAGGCGCGACGCCAAGCGCGTCGACCACTTTCTCGACAAGGCCGGCGTGCCCAACCCGGACGGACCAATGCCGATGGACTACTTCGTCTGGCTGGTGCGCAACTCCTCTCGCACTCTGGTCGTCGACACCGGCTTTACCGAGCCCGTTGGGACGCGCCGTGGACGCACCTATCTCCGCACACCCGCCGCGGGCCTCAAGCTGCTCGATGTCGACGCAGGGTCCGTTGAAGACGTGATCGTCACGCACATGCACTACGACCACGCCGGCACCGTGAGCGACTTCTCGAAGGCCCGGCTCCACCTGCAGGAGCAGGAGCTGCGCTGGGTCACGAGCAGCGAGATGTTCGCGCGGGGCGCCCGCGGCTCCTTCGAGGTGGACGACGTGGTCAACATGGTGAGGGGGCTTTACGACGAGCGAGTGGAGCTGCACGACGGAGACTGGGAGGCGGCGCCGGGCATCAGCGTGCACCTGATCGGCGGGCACACGCCTGGCATCCAGGTGGTGCGCGTGAACACGGATCGCGGCGCCGTGGTCCTGGCGTCTGACACGACGCACTACTACGAGAACATGGAGACGGGCCGCCCCTTCGTGACGACGCACGACGCAGCGAAGGTCCTCGCCGGCTTCAAGACGCTGCACCAGCTGGCGGAGTCGCCGAAGCACATCGTCCCGGGGCACGATCCGCTGGTCATGCAGCGCTACCCGGCCGCGTCGGCGAAGCTCGAAGGCGTAGCCGTCCGGCTGGACGCCCAGCCGTCCTACTGATCCTGGCTTCGAGGTCGATCTGGGCGTCAGGCCGCGGGCTGGCGATTGGACCGAAGACGGCCCTTGCCTCTGCCGAACCAGAGGCGGCGGCCGGACTCCCAGGCGTTACCGATTAGGAGCGCGGCCGGCAGGTAGTAGACGGCGCCCAGGGTCATGAACACGAGATACGCCAGGGTCGCGACCATCAGGCCGTAGACCACCTGGTCTTCATAGCGGACGGGCGAGGTCGGCGGGTCGTCCAGCATGAAGAAGGCGAAGAACAGCGCTGCCTGTGCGTCCGGCGTGCGAAAGATCTCAGAGGCCGCGCCGGCCTGACCGAACAGGGCCGCGATGGTGAACAGGCTCAGGTAGGCGCCGAAGAACGCGAGGATCATCGGCAGTTTGTTCGTGTGATCGGCCAGGTAGTAGCCGGTTACCCCCAACGCGACCAGGCCGAGGATGCCTACGTCCGGCAAGGCGCCCCACCAGCTCTGACCAGAGCCCAGAAAGACGCCGGACACGACCAGGCCGGCGGCAGCGGGGTTGAGTACGTTGGACCAACGCGTGCGCAAGAGGTGCTTCGAGGCGATAGCGGCGGTCACTGCGAGGACCACGGTAGAGTCGGCTTCTTGTGGTCGCAGGATGAAGGCGACGATCGCTCCGGTGAGGATCGCCCCATCCGGCAGCAGCCATTCTCCGCGCCGGATCAGGCTGATAGTGAGATCGAGCGCAGCAGCCACGGCCGTCGCGAGCAGGAGGTTGTGCACGATTCGGCCGTCCGGGGCGGAAGCGATGGCGAGGACGGCCAGCGCGGCGAAGATCGCGATCAGGATGCCCTTGGGGGTCCGGAAGAACCGAAGGGATGGCAAGACGAGCTGAGCCGGCTTAGTCGAGGCGATGGGCGTCATGCCAGGTAGGTCGCCAGTCCAGGTGTCGAGATGAGCCTGCCATCAGACGTGAACATCAGCCCCTCGACGCCCTGACGTTGCAGAAACTGTGAGGCATTCTCTGCCCCCAGGACAAACGCAGCCGTGGACAGCGCATCGGCCAGCATGGCGGAGGGCGCAACGACCGTGACGCTGGCAAGGGAAGCTGCGGGAGCTTGCGAACCTGGCTCGAGGAGGTGATGGCCGGATTCGGTTCGCCGTTCGTAGTCCCCCGAGGTGCAGACGGCGCCCTCAGTTAGAGACACCACAGACAGCAGTTGATCGGGACGTCTGGCATCCTTGACGCCGACTTGCCACGGAGCGCCAGCGGCGTTTCGGCCCCGCACAAGCACGTCGCCGCCGGCGTTGATGGCGAAGTTGCCCAGAGGCGCCAGTTCGGCGCCGGCGAGGTCGATTGCGAAGCCCTTGGCGATGGCGCCGAGGTCGAGCAGCAGGGGTTGGCGTAACATCACGGTGCCGGCCACCGGATCGAGAATCACGTCGCGGTAGGTGGTGTCGCTGACGGCGATGCCAGACGACCCAGCCGTGCCGGTGAGGTAGCTTCGATTGAAGCCGCGGGCCTCCATCGCCGCGCCAACCGTCGGGTCGAAGGCGCCGCCGCTGTCGCGTGCAACTTCCAACGACATCTCGATTGCGCGCAACAGCAACGGCGTCACTGGCACCGGGCGGCCGGCGGTCTCACACAACCGGCGCAGCTCGCTGGCCCCGTCGAACCGGTTGCAGACCCGCTCGACTTCGGCGAACCAGCCGAACGCGTTTTCGACCAGCCCGGCGGCGCGATCGCAGTCGCCGGGCAGCGGGATCTCGATGGTGACGAGTGTGTCCATGTAGATGCGGGTTTGGACGTAGCTCCAACCGTCTGACATGTTCTCTAGCCCTGCTTGGCCTGCGCCAGAGCCTTTGAGACGGCGGTCTTGTAGGCAGTAGAGCTATCGGTGGCGCCGGAAACGTGGTTCACCGGGACCGTCTGCTGCGATACAACCGACTTGACCAGGGAGGCAACGTCCGAGCAGGGGTAGCGCGTATTGCAGCTGCTGATCGAGGCGGAGACGATCTTGCCGTTCTGGATTACGACCGTGGCCTGGATGCTGCCGTGGCGGCTGGTGCCGGCGCCAACGTACGTGCCGTCCCTGTAGCCCGCTGTCGTGCCAGGGATGGGACTTGCCGTTGCGGTCGGAGGTGTCGTCGTGGTGCTGCCGGCCCTACCTGCGCCAGCTGCCGTTGTGGGGCTCGGCGGGGCGGAGGTCGAGGGGGACATAGGAGCACTGGCGTTGGTGGCAACAGTGCGCTGGGTCGCTTGGCCAGGCACGTCAGTCGAGACGACGCCGGCTTCGGCCGCCAGCTTGTCGACGGATGCTTGTGTGCTGACGTAGCCGATGGTGTAAATCGACGTGATTGCTGCGGCGCTCAAGGCGAGAAGGCTGCCGCTGAGCTTGCGGCGGCTTTTCTTCACCTCGTGAACGGGCGGTATCTGGATCCGTGGTTCTTCCTGTGGCGGGAGCATCCTCGGGCCTCACATCTCTTCGCGGCCGTTGATTCCGTGGCCCGGCAACGGCGACTAACGTCAGACTAGCGAAGCGGCCTGGCGAAGTGTTTAGGCTTCTGGTAAGCGATTGCTAAATGAGTGCGAAGGCCATCCCGCTTAGCCGCAACAAGTCAGGACGCCCTCACGCAGGTAGACCGAGCAGTTCAATCCTCCGACTCGTCCTCATGCTCCGGCTCGTCGTGCTCTTCGCGATCTTCCTGGTGCTCCTCATCCTCGCCGCCTTTTGAGTCCTCGTCCTCGTGTTCGTCTTCAACCTCGGGCCCATCTTCGTCTTCGTCTCCGTCATCATCCCCACCGCCTGTACCTCCGGCGGTGGGTGTGCCGCCGGGCGTGGATGCGACGGCAGTGGGTATTGCCCCGGGGGAAGACTTGCGGTCGTCGTCCCCGCCGTCGGAGTCGTCATCCTCAGCTTCGATCTCCAGAGCCCTGAGCGTGCCGTCACTCAGGCGCAGGACCTTCACCTCGACGTAGGAGCCCACGCGGATCGGTCCTTCGATCTCGGTGTCACCAGTGATCGCGATGGCGTGTTCGGTCTGACCGGCGCGCAGGCGGAGGACATCGCCGGTCATGGCGATGACGGTGCCAAAGAGACGATCCTTGACCTCGACCGCGCTGGCGACCACGCCGCTGTCGGAGCGGTTGCCCTTGAGGACCACGGTCTGGCCGGCGTTGAGCGAAGAAGCCTGCAGGGTATTACCGAAGCTGTCCGTCAGCACGGTATCGCTGCTCAGCTGGATCAGCTCGGCTGAGCCGGCGGTGCTGATCGTGACGGCTCCGTTGCTGATTTCCGACACGCTGCCTTCGATGACCACTGCTTCGACCCTGGCCGGGCCGTCGCCGTTCAAGGCCGGCAATCCCAGGATGAACGCCAACGCCAGGGCCGCCGCGGCGAGGGATGCGCCGGCCAGAAGAGGAGGTCGGGCGAAGGCGGCCAGGAGACCCCGCGAAGCCGGCGCAAATGTAGGCTCCCTGGCGGCATCGAGCTGTCTTACCAGCTGGAGGAGCTCCTGCTGCCGGCGTGCGGCGGCGGAAGGCGCGGGCGAAATCGCCAGCAGCTCTTGTCCCGTCTGATGAGCAAGCCGTACCGCTTGATTGAGCTGGTTACGCCAGGCTGGGACAGTGGCCAGGAAGGCCTCAACGGCAGCGGTATCGCCGGAGAGGTCCAGGGCTGTTTCGAGTGCTTCGTCGTAGTTCACTGCCTTATCCTGCGGCCTTCTCGTCCACCGACATCCTGCGTTGGAGGGTTGTTAGCGCCCGGTGCTGCAACTGCTTCACAGCGCCTGTGCTCTTGCCCATGAGGGCGGCGGCTTCGGCCAGGCTGCAGCCATCCACGAATCTCAGCTGGATGACGGTCTTCTGGTCGTCAGTAAGGTCATCGAAGGCGACGAGGAGGTCGGCGCGTGTTTCGGCGTCCGTCGCCGGACTGGACTCGTCCAGCCAGGTCTCTTCGAGTGGCACCCGCGGCCGCCGAAGATCAGCCTTGAGGTAATCGGCTGTCAGGTTACGCGCGATTCTGTAGAGCCACGCCCGGAAGGGCACGCCGCGATAGCGGTAGCTGCGGATGTTCGCCGCCGCCTCCGCGAAAGTCTGGGCGGCGATGTCTTCGGAGACGCTGCTCTGCTTCGTCCGGACGTAGACCAGGCGGAAGATCGACGTGAAGTAGCGCTCGAAAACCTCTCGCCAGGCTTCAGCCTCGAATGCGGCGAGCTGACGGACCAGAGTCGCTTCGTCAGCCGGGAACACGATTGTCTCTGTGACTTCGATGGGTCGCCTCACGGTACCCCTGACTGCCGGCGCTGTATCCAGGAATTCCTGGCTCACACGCTTTCTGTCTAAGGTTAAGACTCCGTTCTCTCTGAGCATCAGTGCCGAATGGTCCTGGCGGTCAAGCCGCGCCGGAGACCTGGCGTCCTGTCTCCCGTGCCACGGGTCGCTCCGCAGGCTTCTTCTGGCTCCTCACCGCGAGGATCCTGTAGAGGACAAAGAAGACGAGTGCAATGCCAAGGGCCAGGAAGACGTAGCGCACACCGAGGACGCCGCTGTCCGTGCCAGCCCAGATCGCGTGTACCGTCCCGCCCATGTAGGCAATGAAGGTCAGGTAGTGCAATTGGCGCCAGGCGCGCTGACCGATCCACTTTGTCAGGTAGAAGCTCAGGCTGAGCAGCGCCAGGCCGTAGAAGCTAACGATACCGACCGCGGTGGCTTCCGGCATGATCTGCGACCGCAGTGGGATCAACAGGTCGCCCACCGTGTAGTTGGCGTAGGGGTCCGGCAGCATGATAAAGGCGTGGAAGACTACCGCGCCGAGGAGGAACAAGGAAACGAACTTGTGCAGCTCGAAGAACCAGCCGCGGGCCAGCAGGCCGTCAAAGATGCGGGAGCTGATCGCGACACCCATGATCACGGAGACGAACATCAACCCAAACGCGACGAATCCTCCGGCTCTGCCCAGATACCAGTACGTATGCAGACCAAAGTCCACTGAGTCAGGCAGGAGCGTCGCCGGCAGACCGATCAGCATTCAGGAACCCTTGGTCTTTGCGCTTGAGCCGCCGCCGGAGCTGGAGCCACCGCCGGTGGGAGCCGAGGCTCCGGTTGGGCTGGAACCTCCGGTTGGGGCTTGAGCCGGTGGGCTCGATCCGGCGGTAGTGCCGCCGCTATTGCCCGCGCCGGCGGACGGCTGGCCGCCGGTAGACGCCGTGGTGGTGTCGGTCGGGGCCGTCTGGCGCGTGGTTGCGGGCGGTTGCGTCGCCACCAGCGGGATCGATGTGGGGTTTGAGGGCGGCGAGGTTGGTAATGACTGGCTCTGGCCCGCTGCAGAGGCGGTGACGTTGCCTTGCGAGTCCACCACACGAGAGACGACCACGACGCGGCGGATGATCACGGGCGGCGGCGTCGCGGTAGGGACGGGAACCTCTGTTGCTACGACCTCTTCAACTACGGGCGCGACAGCCGCTGTCTCCGGGCTCGCTGCGGTCCACTGAGGCCAGGCCAGCGCTGCCCACACCAGGGGAGTCGCGACGATTGTGCCCGTGACCAGGACGAGCTTCGTTCCCAGGTACTTGATCCTCATCGGCTAACTCGCCCGCCCGGGCTGCGGGGCTCGCGGCCTAGTCGTCATCTTCGTGTTCTTCGTGCTCGTCTTCGTGTTCGTCTTCGTGTTCGTCGCGGTCGTCATCATCGTCGTCACTGGAGCCGTTCTTGGGGCTGCTGGTCGGGTTAGTTGGCGCGCGTGCAGCCGGCGGCTGTTGCGTGGGCTGAGGCGCCTGGCGCGGCGCGGCGGTTGCCGCCGTGCCGGTTCCAGTCGATTGCGTGATGGCAGCCGTCGGCTGTGGCGTAGGTGCGGCAGGCGGCGCAGTCGCGACTACTGGCGCGCTCGCTGGAACGTCCACGTAGACGTACTCCGTGATAACGACGGGCTCTTGTTGCACGTTCGCTGCCGGCGGAGGCGCGGCAGGCTCGATAGTCTCTTCAACGGCCGCAGCTTCGTCATTCGTTTCAGACCTGGCCTCAAGCCAGCCAGCCTGAGAGGCGAACGACATCAGCGCGAAGGTCACGACGATGGTTAGAGAGAAAGACAGGGCAAGGGCAATCCTGCGGGACATAGGAACCTCCAGTATTTGTCGTTAGTCTGCGTGCCAGCCGGATGTCTGCTTCAGCGACCCATCAGCAAGGACGAGCAGGCCGTGCACAGCCTCCGATTCGAGAAAAGCCAGCCCCACCTCCGGACCGAGGATCAGGGCGCACTTGGCAAAGACGTCCGCTTCCACGGCGCGAGGTGCAATCACAGTTACGCCGATGACACCGCTTTGCGCCGGCAGACCGGTACGCGGATCGATGAGGTGATGCGCCCAGCCACCGCCGACGCGCCAGCGCCGCTTTGTGGTCCAGGACGTGGCAATCGCCATGTCGGAAAGGCGCACCACGCCGATCGACTCTTCAGGCGCCAGCGGACTCGCGACTTCGACCCGCCAGGGAGTGCCGTCGGCTGAGAGCCCGGCAGCGTAGATGTCGCCACCCGCGTCGATCAGGAAGCCCCCGGCCCCGGTCAGCAGTGATCCAGCGCGGTCCGCGGCAGAACCTTTGCCGATGCCGCCGAAATCAAGCCGCAGACCAAGAGGGAGGGTTGCTTCGTGGCGTTCAGGGTCAAGGTCGAGGCATTGCAGCGATGGCGGCGCAGCCTTCGACGCATCCTCTGGGGCGGATTGTCCGTCCAGCAGCTCGAATGACGCGCCGTAGCCCGCCGCCTCGAGGTTGTCGATGATCAGCGGGTTGAAGATCCCTTCGGTTGTGCGGTGAAGGCGTAAGCACTCCGAGAGCAACGCCATCATTTTGGGGGAGACCGCTTCCGCGGCCTGAGGACGATTGTTGAAGCTGGAGAGCTCGCTGTCGGCTCTGAATCGGCTGAACCTTGCCTCGAAGGAGCGAAAGTACGTTTCCGCACGCGGCAGCAGGCTCCCGTAGCGCCAGTCGGCGAGCATGATCTCGACGTCTGTATTGAACACCCGGAAGCTCGATTTCGCTTCGAGGCTCAGGCCATCGACTGTCTGGTGAGGGTTGGCGGAATGACCCATCACTAGTCCTATCTGCCGTCAGCGCGAAAAGGTCACGCAAGCACCAGAAAAATTCCGCAGCACACCGATGCGGGGATCTTGGCCTGGACGGCCTGATGAACCGAAAACGGATTCAGTGGTAAGGTGGTTACAGTTCTCTTCGATCCTGAGGAGCCGTCGCTGAGATTCGACGAGTCGCAGTCTCGCTGTTTTCGTTGCCAGCCAGTCCGCCTCGAGGAAGTTGACTTCGCAAGGAGTCTCGCGGGGCACGAGTCCGAGTTCGCTTGGACAGGGAGAATGTGACCAACCGAATGCCCGAAACCGTCCAGATGTCCTTCGAAGGTGCGTACGAGGATCCTTCGCCGCTCGTAGTGGTGTACAACCCGCGGGTGCTGCCCGCCGCGCTCCTCAGTCAGGTGATGCGCTTTGGTCTTGTCGGCGCGACGGCCAAGCGCCCGCATCTCTCCGGCAAGCTCAAGGGCAGCCGCAAGGCGCTCACAGAGATGATCCAGTCCTACGGCCTCGGAGTCGAAATCGTACCGGCCGTCTAAGTTCGGGCTAACTCAAAGCGCTGCTCGATTCCCGGGCCGAGGTGCCTAGCGCCGCGGGATAGGCTCACGAATGCGGGCTATCCGGCCTTCGCCTTTGCGTCGGTGGACGGCGCCTGCCTCTGGCTGACCTGGCTCTTCTTGCTGGCCTTCTGTTTCTTGGCCTTCGAGTTGTTTCTGGGACTCTTGTCACCCATTGGAACCACCTTTCGAGTGCAATCGCGGGACGACTGGTGCCGTTCTGGCTGAGTGCGCGTGCTCCCAGGACGGAGCGATCAGCTTCAGCGCACTTCGATCATAGGTCGCGGTTGGTGATTTGAATAGCCCGGTGCAACCCAGGCGTGGATTCAAGGCTCACAAGCGGAGTCGGCTTTGTCGCAGCCTGTGAAGCCGGGCGCATCAGCGGCGAAATGTTCACAAATCAGCCTGTTATGTCCGGGAAATGCGGCGAAACCAGAGTTTGGAACAGAGACGATTGACGGCTTCGGATTCCGTCCTCACAAACCCGCGACTAAGAGTCGCCGTAAGACATGCCCAAAACCAACCGAAAGAATAGTGCGGAATGTCAGCCCCAATCAACGCCAAACGTGTCCCGCCGTTCTTTCCTCGATTGGTAGATGCCTTTCCGGGTGGAGTTGCCTATCTGGATTCGAGTCTAGGTTTCGCCTTCTGCAATGATGTCCAGGCCGCTTACTTCGGCCGCACGTCCGAAAGCATGATGGGCGTGGGGCTGCACGATGTTGTGCCCAACAACCCGGACTTCTGGAGTGCCGTCGACCGCGTCCTGCTGACGGGCGAGCCTTATTCCCAGGCTGCCCTGTCTGTCACCTGGTCTGACCGCCCAGATCAGGGTGAGCAGCACTTCATTGTCAGCTACGTAGCCGACCTGGACCGTCGTGGCCGCGTTCGCGGCGTGTTCATGACGTCTCTCGAGGTCACTCAAGCGATTCTGGGAGAGCGCGAGGCTGCGAGGGGACTGCTCGAACGGAATGCCAGGCTGGAAGAGATCGTCCAGGAGATGAGCCTCATCTCGGCCGGCGTCGCCAACGATCTGGCCCAGGGCGTGGCGCCTGCCGACTTGAGGCGCCGTCTCAACTTTACCCAGAACGACGAAATTGGCGCGGTCGGTCGTGCCTTCGACATCATGGCGCAGGCCCTCGAGGACCGTTCGGCAGCTCTGGAGGTCACGGCGGAGGCGCTGCGGATTGAGGCAGGCGTCCGTGCCGAAGTCGAAAGGAAGCTGCAGCTTGCGCACGACGAACTCGAGGCTACGGTTGAAATGCGGACTGCGGAGTTACGGCGCTCCAATGCCGAGCTGGAGCAATTTGCCTACGTTGCCTCGCACGACCTCCAGGAGCCGTTGCGCATGGTAAGTAATTACACGCAGCTCCTGGCGCGGCGTTACCGAGGACGTCTGGACGACAACGCCGACGACTTCATCGGCTTCGCGGTCGAGGGTGCTAGCCGCATGCAACAGCTGATCAACGATCTGCTGGAGTTCTCCCGCGTCGGGAGCAAGGGCCAGGACCTGTCTGCGGTCGCCATGGAATTGGTCATGGATCGGACCTTGTTCAACCTGGATGCGTTGCTCAAGGAAACCGGAGCGCAGGTTGAGCACGGGCCGTTGCCGATGGTTAGCGGCGACGAAGTCCAACTAACGCAGCTCCTGCAGAACCTGATTGCCAACGCGATCAAGTTCCGCCGCGCGGAAACACCGCGTATCCAGGTGAGCGCAGAGCTGATCGATGGCGCCTGGACGGTCTCGGTGAGCGACAACGGCATCGGAATCGATCCGAGTTATGGAGAGAGGATATTCGTGATCTTTCAGCGGCTACACACGCGTGACGACTACCCGGGGACGGGAATCGGCCTGGCGGTCTGCAAACGGATCGTCGAACGCCATGGGGGCACCATCTGGGTCGAGTCGAAGATTGGCGCCGGCGCTACGTTTCGTTTCACGCTGCGAGCCACCGAGGCTGAAGCCGCCCGCCCCCTGCTGCTCGCCGGTGCGCGAGTTGCCTGAGAAAAGCAAGTGAAGTCAGAGCCAGGACGCCCCGTGGAAATTCTACTCGTTGAGGACAATCCGGCGGACGTTCGCCTCACGCAAGAGGCGTTCAAGCTGGCTGGTCGTGTCTGGAACACTCTGCACATTGAAGACAACACGGCGGATGCGCGCCTTATGGCAGAGGCGCTCAAGAGGGACGATGGCAAGTCCTGGAATAAGCTGCACCACGTGGCAGATGGCGTGGAGGCACTGGCATTCCTCGCTGGTGAAGAGCCGTATGTCGGCGCTCCCCTCCCGGACATCATCCTGCTGGACCTGAACCTGCCGCGTAAGGACGGCAGGGAAGTGCTCGCGACCATCAAGGCAAACCGGCGCCTGGCGAGCATACCCGTCATCGTGCTCACGACCTCCCAGGCGGAGGAAGACGTGCTCAAGAGCTACAACTTGCACGCCAACTGCTACATCGTCAAGCCGTTTGACCTGGACGAGTTCACCGCAATAGTGAAGTCGATTGAGGATTTCTGGCTGCGTATCGTCAAGCTGCCGCCTTCGGCCGGCGCGGCCTGGAGAGCCTGACATGCGCGTGATGCTCGTCGAGGACTCCCCGGGCGACGCTCGCCTCGTGGAAGAGCTGCTCAAAGAAATCAAGACGCCGCCGCTGACGTTTGAGACGGTGAGTAGTCTGGCGCTGGCGTTGCCCCGCCTCGCCGAAACAGCGTTCGACGTCTTGCTGCTCGACCTGGGCCTGCCCGACAGCCAGGGACTGGAAACTCTGATCAAGGCTCGTCAGAGCGCGCCCCATATGCCAATCGTGGTCCTCACCGGCTTCGATGACGAGGAACGAGCGGTGGAGGCCATGCAGCTTGGCGCCCAGGACTACCTGGTCAAAGGCGGCTTCAAGACCAGCATGACCCTGAGGCGGGCGATCCGCTACGCGATCGAGCGGTCGCAGGTCCAGGCAATGCTGCGTGAAACGATGCAGGAGCTCGAAGCGCGCACCGAGGAGATGGAGGCGTTCACGAACAGCGTCTCGCACGACCTGAAGGAGCCCCTGCGCACCATCGAAGCGTTTAGCCAGTTCCTGTTGGAGGATTGCGCAGACGCGCTGGATGACCAGGGTCGCGACTACCTGGGCAGGCTGGCTAAAGCCAGCGCACGGCTCAAGAACATGATCGAGGAGCTGCTAATCCTCTCTCGCCTGGGAAGACGGCCACATGAGCTCGAGAAAGTGGACATGGCCGAGACCGTGGCGGAGATAGTGTCGGCCAATGAATTCACGATCAAGAAACGTCGCGCTGTCGTGAATATCCAGGCCGGCTTGCCACCCATACTGGCTGATCAGTCGCGGGTGGAGCAGGTGTTTGGCAATCTCATCGGCAACGCCCTGAAGTTCAACCGCAGCGATAGGCCGGCCATCGAGATCGGCTGCGACGAAGGGAGTGGTGGCTTCGCCACGTTCTACGTGCGCGATAACGGCATCGGCATCGACCCCGCGTACCACGATCGCATCTTCGGTATCTTTCAGAGGCTGCACGTGCCGGAGGAATTCGAGGGCACCGGGGCGGGCCTGGCGATCGTCAAACGCGCCGTCGAAGCATTGGGAGGTAGCGTTTCCCTGGAATCGGGCCTCGGCCTCGGCTCGACTTTCTACTTACGCTTACCGCTTTGGAAGCCTGCTTCCGAAGCTCCTCTAGCGGGGGCGATCAAGGATGCAGCGTGAACCAGCTGCGGCTCGCCAGGATCTTCCTGGCGGAAGACAACCCAGACGACGTGGAAATCACGCGGCGTGCTCTGAAGCGCCGCCGCCTGGGCTGTGAGCTGATGGTCGCGCGTAACGGAGAGGAGGCCGTGGAGCTGCTCTGCCGCCCAGACGTTTCACCGCACCTCGCGCTGCTGGACATAAACCTACCGAGGCTGACCGGCCTGGAGGTCCTGGAGAGGATACGGCGCGAACCGTCCTGCCTGGCGTTGCCGGTGGTCATGCTGAGCGCTTCGAATCAACGCAAGGACGTGCTGCGCAGCTACGAACTCGGGGCCAACAGCTACATTCAGAAGCCCGTGGCCTTCGAGGACTTTGTTGACGCGCTGGAAGTGCTCTACAAGTACTGGTTTGAACTGGCAAGTCTGCCGCGCTCTTTGTAGGAGAACAGTGATGAATGGAGACGAAGTAAAGGTCCTGCTGGTGGACGACAATCCAGACGATGTCTCGATAATGCGGCGCCTGCTGGGTCAGTACGAGCGGACGCACTTCGAGGTGTCCTCTGCCAGTACCACGGGTAACTGCCTTGCTCTGCTTGAAGCGGATGGCGTTGACCTGCTCTTCCTGGATTACGCCATGCCCGGGGAGGACGGCATCGCCTTTCTCAGACGAGCCGCCGGCGTTGTGGACCTGCCCCCCGTGATCATCATCACGGGTTCGGCCGACTACCGGCTGATCGCAGAAGCGATCCGCTGGGGTGCCAGCGATTGCGTCTACAAAAACGCGATGACTTCGCACACACTGGGCATGGCGGCCCAGCAGGCACTCGCGAAGTCCCGTCATGAAATCGAGCTCAGCCGCTACGACCAGCACATCATCACTGCCCTGGTCCGTACCTCCGCAGACGTTGACCCCACCACCGGTGGGCCGCGGCTGGCCGCGCTGGCGGAGACGCTGGGCCGCGGGCTGGAACTGAACGACCACCAGGTGCAATTACTGGGCCAGGGCGCCTTGCTGCACGACGTCGGGAAGCTGGGTGTGCGCAGCGAGCTGATCATGAAGCCCGGCCCGCTTACAGAAGAGGAGTACGAAGAGGTGCGCCTGCATCCCCTCATCGGAGAGCGTTTGTGCGCGCCTCTACGCCTATCGCGTGAACTGGGGCCGATCATTCGCCACCACCACGAGCGTTGGGACGGCAAAGGTTACGTCGATGGCCTCGCCGGGGACGAGATACCGCTGTTGGCGCGCGTAATCAGCGTCGTCGACGCCTTCGATGCGATGACCACCAACCGTCCCTACCGCGCGGCCCTCTCCGAGACGGTGGCGTTGGGCCGGCTGCACAAGGGCGCGGGCACGCAGTGGGACCCCGAGGTCGTGGAGGTGTTCCTCGAGCAGATGGACGTGCGGCAGCTTGCCGCTTGATGGACTCCTTCTGTCCGTGAAGGCGTGGAACTCCGGCCTTCAATCTCTGTGAGTTCACCTAATTTCGCCCGACCATAAGTGTCAGAGGTTTGTTCGCTCTGCCGCGGTAGTTCGTTTGGACCCGGAGGACGCTTCGGGCGATGGGAGGTTTACATGCTGGAAACGCAACTAAAACCCAGGGACGCGCGCGTCTTGATGGTTGAGGACAGTCCCAACGATCAGGAGATTGCGACTCGAGCGCTGAAGAACTTTGGCATCCGCCACTGGCGCCTCGCCAAGACGGCAGAGGATGCCCTGCATGAAGTGGCGAAGCACGAGTTCGATGTGGTGCTCGTCGATTACTCCCTGCCCGGCATGAACGGATTGCAGTTCGTGGAACAGCTGCGCGCGATCGCTCCGGAAACCCGCATCATCATGGTGACCGGGGCGCGTCAGGAGAGTGTGGCGGTCGCCGCGATGAAGCTGGGCGCCTCGGACTACATCAGCAAGGACGAGTTCCTCACCTCCGGCATCATCCGCTCGCTGCAGGCGGCGCTGCGAGCACGAGTAACTGCCGGCGAGACCGTGCAACGCGAAACGCTCTCTACGGCCAGCCTTGAGCCACGCGACGCGAGCATTGAAGGGGCCTGGTTGGTCCAGGCGCTGGACGATCGGCACGGCTACACTCCGGCCGACCAGGGGATACGCGACGCTCTCGGTGAACAGTGGGCCGATGCCGTGAGCTCGTTCGTCGCCTACTTGCGAGCCAGCTACGAATCGTTTCCGGATCCGGCGACGGAACACGAGGATGCGGTAATCCGGATCCTGAACTGGGCCGGCGCCAGTCCCAGAGACGTCTTTCGTGTCTATGTCGCGGCGATCCGGGAGATGACGCAGGATGTGGAGACCAGCAGCGACCGGTCCCTGATCAAGCCGATCTACTTCTTGACCCACATTCTCGCCTGCATGATCGAGGAGTATCAGTTGATGCTCGTGATGAAGGCGTGACGATCGCGCCCATCGATTCGCGCCGAGGCCCCGGGAGCAGCAGCACGCAGCCCCTGGCTCGGCCAGGGGCTGCGCGTCGTGGGGAGCTGGCGAACGCGCCGTCTGGCGCCGCGAAACCGCGTACGGCTAATCCTCGCTACGTATCCAATCGGCCACGCGCTCACCGATCATGATGCAGGTCAGGTTGGTGTTGGCCCGCGGCAGGTTCGGCATCACAGACGCATCCACGACCCGCAGGTTGTCAACGCCGTGGACGCGGCAGCGCTCGTCAACGACGGCCGCCGGGTCCGCCGCCGGGCCCATCTTCGCCGTGCCCACCGGATGAAAAGTCGTGCCTGCCGTGGCTCTGACCGCATCTTCCACCGCCGCATCGTCCGCCACAGCTTCGCCGGTCAGGCCAACCACGCCCTCCGTGAGCGCCTGCACCTCGGGCGCGTGCGCGATCTGCCAGCAGATACGCAGGCCTGCGACCATTCGCCGCATGTCTTCAGGGTGATCGAAGTAGTTCAGGAAGATGCGCGGCTGGATCTGCGGGTCCTTGCTGGTTAGCGTCAGGCGCCCTCGAGAGCGCGGACGCTGCAGTGACGCGACGAGCCTCGGCAAGACGCTTGTGCCGAGCTCGTCGGCGATCGACGGGTTCAGGCCGGCCATATCCAGCTGATTGACCGCGAAGATCTGCAGGTCGTTGAACTCGCTGGAGCCTGGAGTTGTGGTCCGCAGGAGCATTTGCACGGACGGGGTGTTCAGGTCGCAGACTCCGGGCCTGGGCAGCAGCATCAAACTCGCCGTCGGGTGGTCGAGGAGGTTCGCGCCCACCCCCGGTAGGTCCGCCACGGGTTCGATGCCCAGCTCCGCGAGGTCGGACTGCGGGCCGATCCCCGAACGCAACAGGATCGCCGGTGAAGCGATTGCTCCCGCGGACAGCGTGATGCGCCGGCCCTCTACCCTTTGCAGCTCGCCGCCTGACTCGACCTCGACTCCGATCGCGCGGCTGCCTGCGAAAAGCACCCGGTTCACCAGGCAGTGCGGCCGGATTGTCAGATTCAGACGATGGCGCGCGGGCAGAAGGTAGGCGATCGCCGTCGACACGCGGATGCCACCGCGCTGGTTCATCGGGTAGGCGCCGAAGCCGGTCGACTCCGGGTGGTTGTGGTCGCTGACTTCCGGGTAGCCGAGGCTGCGGAAGGCGGCTGCAACTGCCTGGGAGAACGGATGCAGTTCATCCTGGCGCCAGCGGCGGATGTAAACCGGCCCGCTGCGGCCATGGAGGTCGCCGCCCTCGTCCTGGTCGTCCTCGAGACGCCGGAAGTAGGACAGGACGTGCTCCCAGGCCCAGGCTGGATTGCCGAGTGACGCCCATTCGTCGTAGTCGGCCGGGACGCCGCGCAGCGCGACGGTTGCGTTCACGGCCGAGGAGCCGCCCGTTGCCTTTCCCCGCGGGTAGGCAATCGAGTGGCCGGGGAGGGCCTCCGCGGTGAAGTGCCAGTCGTGTTTGACCACTGAGATGTTCTTGCCGTCCAGCAGGTCGGCCGGCGTCTCATCGATTGAGGCGAAGTCCGGGCCTGCCTCGAGCAGCAAAACGGAACGAGAAGGGTCTTCGCTGAGACGGGCCGCCAGGACTGCGCCGGAGGAGCCGGCGCCCACGATGATGTCGTCATAGACAACCGGCATGCTCGACCTCCGCAGCTGCTTCTCTGCCGACCTGGACCAGTATGACGCACGCCGCGAACCGCGCGACACCGGTGCTCATCGAGGCGGTCGCTGGGCGGCCGGAGGGCGAAGGCGGGGACGGATTGACAGGGTCGTGGAGGCGGCCTAACGTAGCCGCATTCTGCGCGAACGAATAGGCAGTAAGGGGCAGCCTCGCCGCGGCGCAGGCCTCGCGCCGGGGTGCTCCTCAACGGAGTTGCTGATTGATCTCTGAAACCGCGGCCCGATTCGGGTTGACCCGTTCCGAGAGACAGCTCGCGATTCTGCTCACTGCCGCGGGCTGGCTAACCATCGTCTTTGCTGTAGCCGGCGGCGTCCTCCAGAACACCTTCGAGGCGGACGGGTTCGCCGGCGGCCTCCTCGTCGCGGAAACGGCGGTTGCCGGCGTCGTCCTGCTGCTGGGCAGCACCGGCCTCAGGCAGAACCGCGCCGCGCTGGAGCTGGGCTACCTGCTCTTCTTCATCGGCGCGGCTGGCTGGCTGGCTTTGGGGGTCATCACCGGCACGCTCGCCTCAATAGTCGCCGGGGTCGTGCTTCTGGCTGCCGGCTGGGCGATGGTGATCATGCGCCGCAGGGCGATCCGGGAGCGCTTCGGGCCGACCTTCCTCAACCTGCGGCAGTTCGAGACGATGGTGCAGATTGCCGACGCCATGATCGACGGCGAAGGCGATGCGGTGCTTTCGCCGATCGACATCGCGCACAACGTCGACCGGGCGCTGGAGGTGTTGGAGACGCCACTGCGCAAAGACATTCTGCTCGTCCTCTTCCTGGTGGAGTGGTTTCTGCCCCTCGGCGCGACCCTGCGCCCGTTCACGTTCAGCGCGCTGGGCACGAATGACCGCCGCCAGGCCATAACGAAGGTCATAGCGGCCCGCGGGCTCTTCCGGGACGTGGCGAGATTCCTGAAAGTGCTCTCTTGCATCGGTTACTACTCAACGCCGGAAGCGATGCGGTCCGTCGGCTACGTGCCTTTCGACGAGCGCGAGCGGGGCCGTGTTGACCAGACAGCGCTCACGTTCCCGGACGTGCTGCCGCTCGAGGAGATACGACGCTGAACGCGACGGCCGACGCCATCGTCATCGGCTCCGGGGCCGCGGGTGCCGTCATGGCGTACGAGCTCGCGCGTCGTGGCAAGAAGGTCATCGTCCTCGAGAAGGGTGTGCGTCAGGACCCGACGACCTTCGAGCACAACGAGCTGGCGATGTTCATCCGCCTGTACAAGCACTCGGGCATGCAGATGACCTCCGACCACGACATTTCGATCGCCCAGGGATCGACGGTCGGGGGGTCCACGGTTATCAACAACGCGATCTGGCTGCGGCCGGACCTCGGCCGCGTGCTGCGGGATTGGTCGAATGCCGGCGCGCAGGTCGATCGTCAGCAGCTGGAGGCGAGCTACGCCGCTGTCGAGCGGTCGGTGCAGGTTTCTCCGCTCGATACGGCCGTGGCCAACGCCGGCCTCGACGTGTTCACGCGCGGCTGCGCGGCGGCCGGTATTCCCTCCCGGGTGCTGGAGAACAACCGCGAGGGTTGCATTGGCTGCGGTTGGTGCAACTTCGGTTGCCGGTACAACCGCAAGCTTTCGATGCTCGTGACCTTCATACCGTGGGCGGAAGCTCGTGGTGCGCAGGTCCTGGACGGTTGCGACGACGTCACGATTGACACGGCCGCGGGCCGAGCCACCGCCGTCTCCTTCGTCCGCGGCGGCGAGCGAAACGTGGTGTCTGCGGACGAAGTCGTCGTCTGCGCCGGGGCGATTGGGTCCAGCCTTGTCCTGCTGCAGAGCGGTATCAAGCAGCGGGGCAACGTCGGGCGCGGGCTGCATGCGCTTTGCGGCATAACCGTCTCAGCCGACATGGATACGGTGGTCAACGGCTTCGACGGCATCGGCCTGACCGCACTGGCGGAGGCGGGCGACGAGTGCGTGATCGAGACCTTCTTTTCGCCGCCCCTGGTCTACTCCCTGGGCCTCGGCGGCTGGTTTGCGGACCACTTTCGCAACATGCAGCGCTACGCAAACTACGTTCAGGGCGGCGTGATGGTCGGGACGGACCCAGTGGGCAGAGTGCGGCTCGACTGGCGGAAGCGGCCGGCGATCGACCTCAAGGTCTCAAAGCGCGACATCGAGAGGCTCAAGGCCGGCGTGAAGACCCTGGCGCGCATATTCCTCGCCGGCGGCGCCCGGCGCGTCCTTCCTGCCACTCATCGGCCGCTGGAGTTTCGCCAGGAGTCAGACCTGAGCCGGATAGACTCCCTGGTCAGACGCTCCGAAGACCTGTTCCTGGGGACGGCTCACCCGCAGGGCGGCAACGCCATGGGCAGCGATGCCAACCGTTGCGTGGTAGGCAACGACTTCCGCGTCCACGGTTTCGACAACCTCTTCGTGGTCGACGCGAGCGTGTTTCCGACCAACATCTGGGCCAACTGCCAGGCCACCGTAATGGCGCTATCGCACTACGCGGCGCGTTACGTGTCCAGCGAGGCAACGCTCTAGCGCGGCGACTGCGACCTCAGCCATTCGAGGGCGTTCGGCCACTTGGAGACCTTCAGCCACGGTGGCTCCGGCGCGACGAAGTCACGGATGCGCGTGTGGCTTGAACCCCAGGCGCAATGGAGGTTCATCCACCACCAGTCGTCGTCATCGACGGCCGCGCTTTCCGGCATTAAGAGGACCTTCGGGTAAACCAGCGTTCCCTGATTGCCGTCACCCTCGTCATCGATGGAGGCGGTGTAGTCCCGTACGCCCCAGAAGTAGAGCAGCTTCATCGCCACCTTCTCGAGGACGATCACGATCTCCTTGAACGGGAACTTCAGGCCCTTGTCGAAGGCGAGGTGCGCTGTTTTGTGGCCCAGCGGCATGTGGTCGAGATACGCCGCGTGCGAGCCGCGAGCAACGTGGACCACGGGGCGGTCCTGCCTGCGGGTGATGCCCTCCCACGTCCGTCTCGCGCCGCCGTCGTGGCCGGCGAAGGCGACCTGGACGGGCCCTTTATCGAGATCGATCTCGATGGCGACCGTCTCCCAGTCGCCCTCGTGCGTGTTTCCGGCGTCGTTATACAGATACAGGTACCAGTACTGCAGGGCGACGGCGCTGCCGCTCTTCTCGCGATGCAGGCGGCCGTAGGTGACGCAGGCCTGCGCCGCCGGTTCCTGGCCGACCCAGGTCAGGTAGTTCTGCCACGCCCGCTTGGCGTTGCCACTGCTGAAGGGCGCTAGGTCAATCTCCCAGCCCGCCGTCTGGCCGTTTGCCTCCACGACTTTGTTCCTGATGAAGCCGGGTTCCTCCGGCTGGCCCTTGCTGCCCCCTTTGAGCAGGCCGCGGCGCTTGGGGTACCAGGCCAGCTTGGAAATGAAGAACTCGGCGCTGCAGGGGTGATAGTCCCCGCGGCCGCCGCCGCGCCACCAGGAGCCCGGCCGTCGCGGATTCAGGGCAGGATCGTTCGGGAGGAGCAGGAGTATCGGGTTGTAGCGCTCCAGCAGCTGCTGAGCCGAGACCCGCTCGCCCAGGTAAGACAGCGTCTCGTCCTGGGCGCCAGCCTGACGGGCCTCGCCGAGTCCAGCCCCCGGCACCGTAGCTTGCGGTTCGTTATGAGTCGTCATCGAGTAACGCAGTATAGACAGACCTCAAACGGTTGTCTATGATTTCGCAGCGAACCCAACACGCCACGTTTATCGGGGAATTGCCATGTGCGCAGCTTCGTCTGCAGCTACCTCGACACACCATCGATCGTTGGCCCTGGTCGTTCACGGCATTGGCACGCAACCCAAGGCGTCCACTCTCAAGGTAGTGAGCGAGAACTTTCTGCCGCTGATTCGGCGCCTGGACCCGCACGCGGAGGTCGAAGCAAAGCCGCTGGACGCCGAGGGGCTGGCGGACGTCACCTTCCGCTTCGCGCCCCAGGGTTCAACGGACCATTACGAGGTGCGCTTCGCGGAGATATGGTGGGCGCAATCGTTTCAGGCGCCGGGGCTGGGTGCGCTCCTGGTGGGGGGCATTGTCGCCTTCTGGCAGCGCTGGATTCGCGAGGGCGCGCCGGCGAAGTGGTACACGTACGTCATCCGTCTCCTGGGCGAGGCGCTAAGCGCCGTCCTGTTCAACGCGCTCGCCGTGGTCATGGCGGCGCTTCTCATCCCGCTCGGACTGGTGTTGAGTGTCATCGCCGCGCTGCCGAAGAAGCCGCTTTGGACGCCGCTGATGGCCAGCTGGCATGAAGGCGTCCTGGCGCGCGTCGGCAAGATCCAGCCC
>DATDOP010000015.1:0-2739 GCA_035293185.1 Dehalococcoidia bacterium
CTGATCTGGCGTTGGACATTGGGGACACCCCCAAGCCCCCGCTGAAGGTCCTTAGGCTGCCTTGCCGAGTTTAGAGGAGTAGTTCGATGCTGACGAAGGAAGATAACGACCTGATCTGGCATTGGACATGGGGGACACCCCCAAGCCCCCGCTAAAGGCCCTGAAGCTGCCTTGCCGACGTTAGAGGAGTAGTTCATTGCTGACCAAAGAGGATAACGACCTGATCACGAATACGGAGCCGGGGACGCCGATGGGCGAGCTGTTCCGCCGGTTCTGGCTGCCGGTGGCGCTCTCGGAGGAGCTGCCGGCGCGGGACGGCATACCGGTGCGCGTGAAGGTGCTGAACGAGGACTTGATTGCGTTCCGGGACACGGACGGCAAGGTGGGGCTGGTGGATGCGTACTGCCCGCACCGCGGCGCGCCGATGTTCTTCGGGCGCAACGAGGAGCAGGGCCTGCGCTGCGTGTACCACGGCTGGAAGTTCGACGTGAACGGCGAGTGCGTCGACCTGCCCAGCGCGCCGGAGGGCGAGACGTACCGCGAGAAGATCAACATCACGTCTTACCCGGCGGTCGACGCCGGGGGCCTGATCTGGGCGTTCATGGGGCCGCGCGACCGGATGCCGCCGTTCCCGAATTTCGAGTGGACGAAGGTGGCGCCGGAGAACCGCTACATCAAGAAGTTCCGCCTGGAGTGCAACTACATGCAGGCGATGGAGGGAGACTTCGACCCGAGCCACGCTCGCTTCCTGCACAGCACGCTGGAAGACGTCCACGTGCCGAACCCGCTGAACCCGGCGCAGGCGCAGCGCAACAACCCCCTGAACGGCAATCGACGGCCGGAAGACGACAGGTTCCCGCGCGCGGTGGGCAATCGGCGGGTGGTGACGCGGGGGACGACGAAGCTGGAGGACAGCGACTCGGGCGTGATCGCGGTGACGACGACGGACCTGCCGGACGGCAAGGTGCGCGCCGACCTGCAGGTGTCGCTGATGCTGCCGATCTTCTGCACGGCGGGAATCGGCGGGCCGAACACGCATTACTCGAACATCCGCGTGCCGATCGACAACAAGAGCCTGATGTTCTACCGCCTGCGCTGGAGCTTCGACCCGATCCCCGACGCCGAGCTGCAGGAGTACATGCGCGGCGGCTACTACTACCCGGAGCTGAACCCCGGGACGTGGCAGACCGAAGCCAACGTGACCAACGACTACTTGATCGACCGCGAAAAGCAGCGCGACTTCAACTACACGGGGATCAAGACGTTCCCGCTGCAGGACATCGCGATGATGGAAAACCAGTGGGGGCCGATCGCCGACCGGCGCAAGGAACACCTGACGAGCCTGGACTATCAGATCATCCACGTGCGGCAGCGGCTGCTGAAGGCGGCGAGGGCGCTGGTGGACGGCGTGGAGCCGCCGGAGCCGTGGCACCCGGAGGCGTACTGCTACCGTCGCGGCTCGGCGTTTGGCGAGACGGTGGAGGAGGCGATCCGTGCGGCGAAAGAGGCGTGTTTGGCGCCGAAGCTGGGCGTCGAAGTGCCGCCGATCATGGTGGGGTAGGCGGGGATCCTAGCCACAGATTTCGGGGATTACACAGATAGACGGCGTGGGGCGCACGGCCGCGCGCCCCTACGGTTGTCTTGGGAATCACAGACGGTTTGTGGTGGTGACGGGGCACCCCCTCACCCTAACCCTCTCCCTCGAGGGAGAGGGGATTTCGTGTTGAGAAGCCCTTCGCGACGCGGCGAACGGGAACCTCACCCCCAACCCCCTCTCCCCTTCGACGCGGCTCAGGACATGCTTGCGAGGAGAGGGGGCCTTTCTTGTCTTGCGACGCAAGCCATGATGATAAGAGTGGCGTAGGGGCGCACGGCCGTGCGCCCCTACTGTTGTTTTGGGAATCACAGACGGTTTGTGGTGGTGACGGGGCACCCCCTCACCCTCTCCCTCGAGGGAGAGGGGATTTCGTGTTAGAAGCCCTTCGATTTGTCGATTTGACCTTCGAGGGGGGTGCCGTTGCGGTAGTGGCCGAGGTTTTTGATGAAGCGCTGGACGTTGCGTCCGGCGCGGTACTGGGAGGCGCCGGCGGTGTGCGGCGTGATCATCACGTTGGGGAAGGTCCAGAGCTCGTGGTCTTCGGGTAGGGGCTCGATGGGGGTGACGTCGAGGCCGGCGCCGGCCAGCGGGCCGCCGCGCAGGGCGCGAACGATGGCGCCGGCGTCGACGATGGGGCCGCGGGTGACGTTGACCAGGTAGGAGTCGGGCTTCATGGCGGCGAAGGCGGCGTCGTTGAACAGGCCGCGCGTCTCCGGGGTCAGCGGGCAGCAGACGACGACGACGTCGGAGGCGGCGAGCAGGTCGTGGAAGCGGTCCATGCCCCAGAGCGACGAGACGTGCTCGTCGGGCGCGACGTTCTCGCTGTCGACGGCGATCACGTCCAGGCCGAAGGCGCGGGCGCGGCGGGCGACGGAGCGGCCGGTGCCGCCGAGGCCGACGATGCCCAGGGTGCGGCCGCTGAGCTCGATCATGACCTTGCGCATCGAGGGGCGGCTGGGCCAGCTCTTCGGCGCCTCCAGCGTGGCGCGTTTGAGCTGACGCGTCAGCGTGAGCAGCAGGCCGAAGGCGTGGTCGGCAAGGTGCTCGCCGACGAGGCCTTTCTCGCCGGTGAGCTGGACTTCGCTCTCGACCATCTCCGGGTACATGAGCATGTCGGCGCCGGCGGCGGTGGAGTGCAGCCA
>DATDOP010000016.1:0-5952 GCA_035293185.1 Dehalococcoidia bacterium
CCGCGCACGTACTGGTCGATGAACGGCCGGATCTCCGGGTTGTTGAAGTCCAGCGCGCTCGAAGGCATGTAGATCAGCGCGCTCGCCATCACATTCTCGATGATCTCCTTGATCTTCGGGTAAGCGATGCTCGCCATCACCCGGTAGCTCATCCCGTAATCGAGGTTCGGCAGCACGTAGCCCGGCGTCCACGGCGTCGGCGCGCGCGCCATCGCGTCCGTCAGGCCCCAGAACAGGTTGCGCCACGCCAGCACCTCGCCCACCTGCGCCTGCACGCCGCGAAAGTCCTTCACCCCCGTCGCCTCGATCGCCTTGAGCAGCAGCCCCGCGATGAAGTCCAGCTTCACGGCCAGCCGCGTGCAACCGTGGAACATGAACTGCGGCAAGAACCCGGAGCGCGGGAAGAAGTTGTTCACCTTGTCCAGGTCGCCGTACGCGAACACGTTCTCCCACGGCACGAACACCTTGTCGAACACCAGGATCGAGTCGTTCTCGTCCATCCGGCTCGATAGCGGGTAATCGAACGGCGTCCCCATCGTCGCCGCCGTCATCTCGTACGACGGGCGGCAGAACAGCTTCACCCCCGGCGCCGCCGTCGGCACGATGCACACGAACGCGAACGGCTTCGTCTGGATCGGCAAAGCGCCGTTGTTGGCGATGAAGTTGTAGTGCGTCAGGCTCGAAGTCGTCGCCACCACCTTCGCGCCCGTGACGATCAGCCCGCCGTCCACCTCCTCCTCGACGTGCATGTACACGTCCCCCACCTCGTCTAGCGGCTTGTTGCGGTCCACCGGCGGATTGACGATCGCGTGGTTGACAAACGAGACCTCGTTCTGTGTCTTCTCGTACCAGAAGCGCGCGTTGGCCTGGTACGGCGCGTAATACTCCGTGTTCGCGCCCAGCGTCGCCAGGAACGCCGCCTTGTAGTCCGGGCTGCGGCCGATCCACCCGTACGACAGCCTTGACCACGCGGCGATCGCGTCACGCGCCGCCACCAGCTCCCCCGCGTCCTTCGACGGCTTGTAGAACCGGTGCGTAATCCCGCCGTTGCCCGTGTCGGTCGGCGTCGTGATCGTTTTCTGCTGCTCCGGGTCGTGCAGCGCGTCGTACAGGCGCGCCACCATGCGCGCCGTGTTCCGGAACGCCGGGTGCGTCGTCACATCCTTCACCCGCTGGCCGTAGATCCAGACCTCGCGCCCGTCGCGCAGGCTCTCCAGGTACTCCTGTCCCGTGTAAGGCCGGTTGCGTGTCCCAGTAGCCCCGTCCGCCATGTCGAATCCCCTCCTGTGCGTAGTGCGCAAGGGATTCTACCCCGGATGCCCGCCTCCGCACCCGCCAGAAAACCGTCGCCGACCAACACCCCGTCGTCGAAGCTGCGGGATTCATCCTGCAGAGTCCGTCTTTTCACCATCGGCTCGGCGTCCACCGCGAAAGCAAAAGCCCCCTCTCCTCGCAAGGAGAGGGGGTTGGGGGTGAGGTAACCTCCCAGTCGCCAAACGCCTTAGGCGCCGCCTTCAGCGGGGGTTTGGGGGCAGGGCCCCCGTCTTTCAATGCCTGGGCCGCCTTCAGCGGGGGTTTGGGGGCAGGGCCCACATCTTCAACACCAGAGGGGGTTGGGGGTGAGGTTCCCCGCTGCCGCAGGTTTCAACCTGCGGTGTCCCAAACCCTCGAGCTGCAGCGCCCTGCTGTCTGCTAAAGACTACTTCCCGAACACCTCGCGCCGCACGATCGCCGTCCCCTCCGTCAACGCGTGCAGCTTCGCCCGCGCCACGTCCGAAGACAGGTTGCGCAGCCCGCAGTCCGGGTTCACCATCAGCCGGTCCGGCGGCAGCACCGCCAGCGCCTGCCGCACCCGGTTCGCCACCTGCTCCTGCGTCTCGATCTCGTCGCTCTTCACGTTGATCACGCCCACGCCCAGCGAAAACTGCGTCTTCGGGTAGCGCTTGAACAGGTCGAGGTCCTCGTTGCCTTTGCGCGCGAACTCCAGCACCAGCTGGTCGATGTCCGCCTGCATGATCGCGGGGAACAGGAAGTTGTAATGTCCCTCCCACAGCGGACGCGCGTTGCGGTTGCCGTAGCAGACGTGTACGGCCCGCACCGTCTTCGCCGCGTCCACGCCCTCGAACACCGTGTTGAACGCCTTCACCGCCGTCCTGATCTGGTCCGGATAGCCCGCCAGGTACGGCTCGTCGATCTGCAGGATGTTCACGCCCGCCGCCGCCAGCTCCCGCGCCTCGCGATTCAAGATCCTCGCGATCGCCATCACCAGGTCGGTGTCGTTCTTGTAGTACTCGTTCTTCACCCGGCGCGACAGCGAGAACGGCCCCGTGAACGAGAACTTGATCGGCCGCTCCGTGTATTGCCGCGTGAACTTGAAGTCCTCCACCAGCCCCAACGCCGGCGTGTCGCCCTCCGGCTCCGGGATCGCGTGGTCGACCACCGCTGTGTAGTAGTCGGAGTAAAACTCCTTCGCCAGCTGTGGCACCTCCACGCCCGGCATGCGCGCCAGGAAGTAATCGACGTCGTTGTCGCGGCGCAGCTCGCCGTCAGACACCACGTCGACGTCCGCCTCCTCCTGGTCCTTGATCGCCGCCTTGATCGCCACCTCGTGGATCTCCCGCAGGTAGGCGCCGCTGATCCGCCGCTGGTAGTAGTCCGTCTTCAGCCGCTCCAGCCACTCCGGCACGGAGTAAGACCCCACCACCGACGTCGCCAGCGGCGCGATCAGCGGCTTCTTCCCGCTGGCTGCTTTGGCCGCGGGTGCTTTGCGTGCGCTGCTGCGTGTTGCCGTTGTCATTGCTCTCTTACTCCTGGACCCGCGCGATCAGCGTCATGATGTTGGAGCCGCTGCGATGTGTGAACGTCTCGTACTGCACTTCGTAGCCGTTGCGCCGTCCCACGGCCGCGAGTACCGCGCCGTTGCACCAGTTCACCACGGAGCCGTCGTACTTGCCCGGGCCGCGGAAGCTGCGCTGGTACTGGCTGGCGTCCGTCACGAAGATGTCGTGGCACTGCAGGATGCCGAAGGGGTGCAACAGCGGCAGCGAGTCCAGGAAGCTGGCTGCCGCGCCGTTGCTGATGTGCATGCGCACGTCGCCGATCGCATTGACGATCGGCCGCAGCAGCTCGCCCCGGATGCCCTCCGCGATGCGGTACGCGTCCAGGCCCTCCTCCATCGGCACGTAACGCTCCTCCAGCCGCACGTTCTCCCAGACCTTCTGCCAGAACCCCACCGCGTCGTGCGGGCCGCCGGGGAAGCGCTCCGGCGCCGCCCGCGACAGCAGCTCAGGCCCCAGCTGGATCAGCCGGTTCACCAGCTCCGGCAGCTCCTTCGCCTCGATGCCGGCGCCCTTCGCGATCTCTTCCGCCTGCTCGTGCGGGATATAAGCCCGTACCTCCACCATGTACATGTGCCCGCCGATGCGCACGATCTCGTCCGTCGGCAGGTTGTCATACACGTTGGAGATGTACACCAAAAACGCCTTCGATCTCAGGAAGCCCAGCGTCTGTGTCGGCACGCGCGCGTCCATGACCAGGCTGCTGCAGCGCGAGGCGTGCTCCTTGACGTTGTCCCGCGCGCGTTCCAGCACGTGCGGTGAGTAGTCCGCCATCAGGTAGTGCAGCCGCGAGTAGTAGTCGCGCTTGTTCTCGCGGTCCAGCTTGAGGAACTCGTCCAGCCAGACCTTCGCCTGGTTGCCGTTGCCCACGCCCAGCTCCAGCACGTGCAGGTCTTCCGGCAACGCCTTGCGCGCCGCCAGGTCGTCCCACGTCTTGAACAGCTTCAGGATCAGGTCCCGCGCCATCTCGGAGTTGCGCGCGTCCGTCTCGCCGCCGGGCAGCGCCTGCTCGTACTCCCGCCCCGTCGCCTCTTCCCAGAGGCCCAGCGCGTTCCAGTACAGGCCGTTGAAGTCCCAGATCACGCTGGCGCTGCCGGGTCGCCAGTCTTCCAGGTACTGCCCCGCGTTCCCTCCCCGGCCGATTGCTGCCTTGATCTCGCCCGTCAGGTCCTCGACGGCGGTCGCCCGCCGCAGGTCCAGCGCGATTTCGTAAGACTCGCCGCCGTTCGACTGCAGCGCGCCCGGCATGATCCGCCGGATGTCCACGGTCGGACGGAAGCTCTGGCGGTACTGCACCCAGTCGCACACCACCCTCAGCTTGCCCAGGTCCAGCTCGCTGTCGCGGGCAGCCTCGGTAATCGCCGCGAGCACCGGCGCGAGGTCTAGCGGAGTCTTGGCCCGTAGGCGGTCTGCGGCCCGAACATCAATCTGCAACTTTGCGTCCTCCACTGCGGGTCCTGGCCTTCGCTGCGGCGGTAACGGCCGCATCGTCCGCCGATTGCGTCGGGGTATCAAGGTCTTCGCGCTTGCCGATGCCCGCGCGCGTCAGGACCTCCGGGATGAAATCATCCCACCCGGAGGCGATGATGTGCACGCCGCTAATCCCCGGGATCTCGTGCAGCCGCTGGATCGTCTCCGAGCACAGGTCGATCGCGTCCTGCTCCTGGCGCTCCGGCGGCATCGACTTCACGCGCTTCACCACGTCGTCCGGGATGTACACGCCCGGTAGCGACGTCAGTACCTCGAGCGCGCGCGTGCTGCGGATCGGCCCCACGCCGGCGATGATCCCGCAGCGCTTGTCCAGCCCCAGGTCGCGCACCTGCTGCATCCAGCGCTCGACGATCGGCACGTCGAACACAAACTGCGTCTGGATGAACTGCGCCCCCGCCGCGATCTTCTTGCCCAGGCGCTCGGCGCGGAACCGCTGCGGCGCCGCCGACGGGTTCTCGACCGCGCCGATGAACCACCGCGGCGCGCTCGACAACTTCAGATCGGAGAGCAGGCGCTTCTCGTCGCGCAGCGTGCGCGCCGTCCACAGCAGCTGCACCGAATCCATGTCGAACACCGGCCGCGCGTCCGGGTGGTCGCCGAAGCGCGGGTGGTCGCCGGTCAGACACAGCACGTTCGGTATGCCCACCGCCGCCGCGCCCAGCAGGTCGGCCTGCAGCGCGATGCGGTTGCGGTCGCGGCAGGAGAGCTGCATCACCGGCTCCACGCCCGCCTGCAGCAGCCCGATGCTCCCCGCCCAGCTCGACATCCGCGCCACAGCGCCCTGCCCGTCCGTAATGTTCGCCGCGTCGATCCACTCGTGCAGGTGCGTCGCGATGCGCTTGATCCCGTTCAGCGTCGCCCCGCGCGGCGGCACGACCTCCGCCGTGACCGCGAAGCGCCCGGCGGCCAAAGTGCGCTGCAACCGGCTGTACCAGTGCTGACCGTCTACGGATGTCGGCGCGGCGTGGTCAGCTCCCGGGTTTGTCACCAGAACGAAACTCCTGTTCAGTTCGCTTCGGGCTACAAGCTCTGCGGCGAGTCGAGGCCGTCGTCCGCGGTCCACAGGCCGTCGTCGCGGCCGCGCCAGTAGTTGATCCAGGAGCTCTGGCCCCAGCGCCGGTGGTCGATCGGACGCACGAGGCGCCGCAGGTCTTCGATGTGCCCCGATTCCTCGGCGCGCTCGTACGCGATCACCCAGACGCAGCGCATCTCCGGGTAAACCTCGCACGAGCCGTCCGGGAATACGCCGCCGCACGGCCCGTTGCGCAGCTGCTTGGGACAGGTCTGGGGGCAGGCGTAGGCGGTGGTCGGCAGCGTGCACTGCGCGCACATGCGGCAGCCGAAGAACTGCCGCTTGATCTTCTCTTCCAGCCACGTGAACGTCTTGTACACCGGCGGCGTGGCCTCCGCGAATCGCGCGAAGCCTCGCCAGACGAAGTTCGGCTCCAGCAGCCGGTGCAGCCGGAACATCGATTTCACCGGCGGGCGCGGCTTCACCGGCCGCGGCGAAATCTGGTGGCTCGCGCCGAAATCGTGATGGGCCGCACTGGCCCCAGTTTCAACCATGCTGGTAGTCTCGGCTAACCGCCCGGATCGAAGCATCGGCCCGGCTGCCCAAAGCTGC
>DATDOP010000017.1:0-10069 GCA_035293185.1 Dehalococcoidia bacterium
TCCGCCTGGAAGGGACCTTCTTCGCATGCCCACGATGACCGGCGGCCAGGCGCTCGTCCAGCAGCTCAAGCGCGAGGGCATCGACACGATCTTCGGGCTGCCGGGCGTGCAGCTCGACTGGGCCTTCGACGCCGTCTACGAAGAGAGGGAGTACTTCAAGGTCTACCACACGCGCCACGAGCAGGCCTGCGCGTACATGGCCGACGGCTACGCGCGCACAACGGGGAAGATCGGGCTGTGCATGGTCGTGCCGGGGCCGGGCCTGCTCAACGCCAGCGGGGCGCTTTCGACGGCCTACGCCGTGTCGTCGCCGGTGTTTGTGGTCACGGGCCAGATCGAGTCGAAGAACATCAACAAGGGCAAGGGGCTGCTGCACGAGATCAACGACCAGCTGGGGATGATCTCGCACGTCACCAAGTGGCAGGCGCTGGCGCTGACGCCCGGCGAAATCCCCAGCCTGGTGCACGAGGCGGTGCGCCAGCTGAAGACGGGCCGTCCGCGTCCCGTGGAGCTGGAGGTGCCGCCGGACGTGTTCGAGGCGAAGGCAGACGTGACGCTGCTCGACGCCGAAACGTACGAGCGGCCGGGGCCGGACCCGGACTTGATCGACAAGGCGGCGCAGCTACTGGGCAAGGCGAAGAACCCGGTGATCTTCTCCGGCGGCGGTGTGCTCTCCGGCGGCGCCTGGGCGGAGCTGCAACGGCTCGCGGAGATGCTGGAGGCGCCGGTGATCATGTAGAACAACGGCAAGGGCGCGCTGTCAGACCGCCATCACCTCGGCCTGCCGATGCGCGCCATGCCGGAGATCGCGCCGGATGCCGACGCGGTGCTGCTCGTGGGGACGCGCTTCGTGCAGGGGATCATGGCGCAGATCGTGCAGGGCTGGCTGACGTCGGAGAAGGCGTTGATCCAGATGGACGTGGACGAGAGCGAGATCGGGCGCAACTACCCGCCGACCGTCGGCATCGTCTCAGACGCGAAGAAGGGCCTCGCGGCGCTGGCCGAGCGCGCCGAGCGCTACAACACGGTGCGGGAGTCGCGGCGGGAGGAGTTGCTGGGACTGAAGCAGTACCTGGAAGAGGACGCGATGCGTCAGCAACCCCAGGCTGCCTACGGCATGGCGATCCGCGCCGAGCTGCCGGAGGAGGGCGTGCTGGTGCAGGAGAGCACCCAGGTCGGTTACTGGACGAGCGCGGCCTTCCCTGTCTACCAGCCGCGCACGTTCTTCACGTCCGGCTACCAGGGCACGCTGGGCTACGGCTTCGCGACGGCGCTGGGGGCGCAGGTGGGCCTGCCGGACCGCAAGGTCGTCTCGATCAACGGCGACGGCGGCTTCTTCTACAACGTGCAGGAGCTATCGACAATGGTGCAGCAGCGCATCCCGCTGACCGCCGTCGTCTTCAACGACAACGCCTACGGCAACGTCAAGCGCATCCAGGAGACGCGCTTCGCCGGCCACACGATCGCTTCGGACCTGCACAACCCGGACATGCTCAAGCTCGCCGAGGCTTACGGCGTCGAGGGACGGCGCGCCAACTCGCCGGCAGAGCTGCAGTCGATCCTGCACGACGTGCTGAGCCATAGCGAGCCGGTGTTGATCGAAGCGCCGGTGGGGCCGATGCCGCAGATGAGGTTCACGCCGCGCGCCCAGGCGTAGCTACGGGCTCGCCGTAGATGCTCGACGTCTTCCTCGAAGTTGTGCTGCCGGTGGCGGTCGCGGCGCTGTTCGGCGGCGTGCTGGGGCGCTGGCGGGGCATCCCGGTCGAACCCGCGGCGGCGCTAACGTTCTACATCTTCGCCCCGGCGCTGGTGTTTCACGCGATGTCGACGACCACGCTCTCAGCCCACGATTCGTTCGAGGTGGTCGCCGTGCTGCTCTCGTCGTTCGCGGCGATGTACGGCGCAGCGTGGTTGTGGTCGCTGCTGCGGAGACACGACGCGCCGATGCGGGCCGCCGTGGCGGTGGGCGCCACGACGCCGAACGTCGGCAACATGGGACTGCCCGTCTCGCAGCTGGCGTTTGGCGACCTTGGCCTGCAGATCGCGGTGATGAACTTCGTGGCCGGGGCCGTGCTGGTCAACACGGCGGGCATCGCCATCGCGGCGACGGCGGGCGGCTCGCGGCGGGACGCGCTGCTGGCGCCGCTGAAGTACCCGGCGCTGTACGCAGCACTGGCAGGCGTTGCGGTCAACGTCAGCGGCATCGACTTGCCGACGGCGATTGACGCGCCGGCGAGCTCGCTGGGCGCGGCGGCGGTGCCGACGATGCTCGTCGTGTTGGGGCTGCAGCTTTCAACCCTGCGCGCCGGCGAGGACGCTGTCGACACGGTAGCCGTCAACGTGGCGCGACTGCTGATCTCGCCCGCGGCGGCGTGGCTTTGTGCCGAGGCGCTGGATATCGAGGGCGTGACGCGCGGCACGCTGATCGTCCTGGCAGCGATGCCGACCGCCGTCAGCGCGATCATCCTGGCGACGACGTTCAACGCGCGCCCCGTCTTCGTGACGCAGGTCGTGGTCACGTCGACGTTGCTGAGCATGGTGACGCTGTCCGTGCTGATTGCGCTCGTGCGGTAGATTCACGCCGTGCTAAGGGAGGAGCGCGCCGCCATCCACGTCCACGGTTGTGCCGGTGACGAAGTCGTTGCGGATGAGGAAGAGGATGGCGTCTGCCACCTCGTCCGCCGTGCCGATGCGCGGAATCAGGTTATTCGCGGTCATGCGCGCCATCTGCTGAACGCGTGCCTCGCCGTCGCCGCCGACCATCGGCGTATCGATCATTCCCGGCGAGACGACGTTGATCCGGCGCGGCTTGATCTCGGTGGCAACGCCGCGCGCGAAGGTTTCGATGGCGGCGCCGACGGCCGCGATGGCCGAGGACCCGGGCGTTGTCTTGCGCGCCGGGAAACCGCTGACCAGCACAATCGCCCCGTCCGGTGCCAGGTGTGGCACGCCGAGACGCACCGAGTTCGTGTAACCCCAGAGCTTGCGGAACGTGTTCTGAAAGGCATCCAGGTCCATGTCCAGGAACGGACCCCAGGCGCGGTCGCGGGGCGTTGCGGCGTTGACCAGGACGTCGAAGCCATGATGCGCCGCGAACAGCGACTCCAGCGCGCCGCGGTCGAGGGTGTCGATCTGCACGAACTGGGCGCCGGGCGCCGCCTGCTCCGCCGCCGCGATGTGCTCCGGCGAGCGGCTGCCGCCGGTCACCTTCGCGCCGGCCGCCAGCAGTTGACGCACTGCCGCCAGCCCGATGCCAGAAGTGCCGCCCAGCACGATCGCCCGCCTGCCGTTGAGGTCCATGAGGTCTCCGAATCTAGTGAGAGCGGCCCGGCCTCAGGCCTTGATTTCCCTCAAGGCTCGGCGGTACCCATCCTGCAGCACGCCGACTTCCGAGGAGTAGCCGAGCAGCAGAACGCCCGCTTCCTGCCATTGACGCGCCTGCGCCGCGCTGGAGACGAGCATCGCGGTTGTCTTGCCGTGGCGGTTGGCCGCATCGATGATCAGTTGCCTCCGCTCGTCAAGGACGCGACCTTCGTCCGGCGTGCCGTAGACGCCGAGGTCCTGCGCCAAGTCGGTCGGGCCGAGGGTCAAGGCGTCGATGCCGGGCATCGCTGCGATGGCGTCCAGGTGGTCGAAGGCGGCGCCCGTCTCGAGCATGACGGTGACGAAGACCTGGCTGTTGGCGTAGGCCATGCGCTCAGCCATCGAGAGGTTCGTCTCGTAGTCGTTGGCGGGACCGTTGCCGGCCTGGCCCCGCGATCCCAACGGCGCGTAGTACGCCGCCTGCACGATCTCGGCGGCCTGCTCCGCGGTGTCAACCTGGGGGCAGTGCAGGTTCCAGACTCCGACGTCCAGGAGGCGCGTGATCCACTCGCGGTTCGCGACCGGCGGACGCACCACGATCGGGAAGTCGATGGCGCGGGCGAGCAGCGCCATGTCGGCGACGGACTCGATGGAGGGCGACGAGTGTTCCATGTCGACCCTGGCGAAGTCGAGCCCGGAGGCTTTGAGCAGCGGCAGGATCGCGGGATTGCGCACCAGGTTGATCCAGGTGCCGAACTGCACCTCGCGACGCTGCGCCGCGGCGCGAATCGGGTTGCCGTGCATGGCGGTTGTCTTTCTAGCTAGGCGGGAGGCCGGGCGATGCACCAGTCTAGCGCGGCGCCGCGCGAAACGTACCGGGGTGACGCGTTGACAACAGCATCGAGCGCGAACAGACTCTGCGCGGTTAGACTTCCCCCGCCCCTCGGGTTGATTTTCAGAAAGGTTTGGGCAAGGACAAATGGCTCTCTATCTCTACCAGGCTGCTTACACTGCGGACTCTCTCAAGGCGCAAATGAAGGACCCCCAGGACCGGCTCGACATCGTGAACAAGCAACTCGCTTCCACCGGCGGCAAGATTGTGGCGGGCGGCTATGGCTTCGGGCCCTTCGACGTGATCTGCATCGTCGAGGCGTCGGACGACACTACGATGGCCGCCTACGCGATGGCGATCGGGGCCGGCGGTGCGGTGCACAACGCGATGACGACGAAGCTTCTGAGCGGTGCCGAGTGGATCGCAGCGCTGAAGAAGGCTGCGTCCGTGGGTTACCGCCCGGCCTAGCTGTTCCTTCGCTCCGGGAGCAAGGTTGCACCCCTGTGCGGCGCACGGGGTGCCGCACCTGAATTGTTCACAAAACACCCTGATAGAGCCGGATGAAGGCCCGATTCCCTTGTAGAAGCTGAGGTTCTCGCTGACCGGTGGCTTCGACTCGGCAAGCGGGTGCCTGCCTCCCCCCTGTGGCAGGCGCCCGCGCCACTGATTGAAGGGAGTCTCAAGCATGACGAGAGAAGTCGGGCAATTCGCGATCGGGAATGGCTCTTTGAGCCGGGTGCGTCCCGACGGCAGGCTGACGGCGCTAAGGCATGACAGGGCGCTGACTGAGAACTACGAAGCGCGGGTAATCGAGGCGCTTGCCGTTGCCGGCGAGGCCAACGATCCACCGCGTCACGACGACCGCCTGGCGCGGTACAGCCGGGTGTTGGGTGAGGTGCTGAACCTCAATCCGCAGGATCTGGAGATGCTGGTCCTCGGCGCCCGGTTGCACGACATCCGGAAGCTGGGCATCGGCGGGGCGCTGGCCACGAAGAGTGCGCCGTTGTCGGACGATGAGTGGGCGGAGATGAAGCTGGACGCAGAGCTCGGGACAATCGTCCGCGCGCCGCTGGCCGTAGCGAAGGAGATGGGCCCGATCCTGCAGTGCCACCACGACCGGTGGGATGGAAACGGCAACCTGGATGGCCTGGCCGGCCGCAAGATCCCGCGTCTGGCGCGCATCCTCAGCGTCGTCGATGCCTTTGCCTGCATGACCAGCGAGCGTGCCTACAGACCGGCGCTGCCGGTTGGTCAGGCCGTTGTGGTGCTAGAGGATGGTTCCGCGAGGCAGTGGGACCCGGAGGTGGTGGAGGCCTGGCTGGACCTGCTGGAGCAAAACGCGGTATCAGGCCTGGGTTCAATCAGCCCGCAAGCGCTCGCCGCTTAGGCCGCTCCTGTAAAGGACGACGTTTGGCGCGAACCCACAGGGGTGGGTGCTGCGAACTTAGGGTTGATGCGATAGCCGCGGCCGCGGCTGCCGTTGATGAAGTCATCGGCGACCTGGCAGGCGCGGAGGCGCCTGCGGATCGCGCGGATGTGTGTGCGGACCAGCTCGCCGCCGCCGACGGGCTGGGCGAATGCCCAAACGCCCATCAATATGTCATAGACGCAGACGAACTCGCCGTTGGCGCGGGCCAAGACTTCAACGATGCTGAACTGAGTGCGCGTGAGCTCCACGCGCTGTGCGCCGGTGATCACCGTCCGTCCCAGCCGATCAAGCCGCCAGCCGGACTCGAGACGCGCTGCGCGGTAGCCTCGCAACTCCTGCAGCAAGGCCCGCACGGTCTCGCATGGCGATTCCTGCTTCAGGTCAACCAGACCGTCTTCGCTGAGCATCTGGCAAGTGGAAGGCGCGATGCTGTACGAGTCTGCACGCTGAGTATCCGGAATCCCGGTGTGTTGAACTTGGGTCGTCTGCATCCGCTCGCCTCCGCAAAGACTTGACATCTTATCTTGGATCTTCATTTAGTTCACGAATAGACATAAAACACGCCATGCGCCAGGAATGGCGCTGATGCGAAGCATGTCCTTGCGTACAGGGTTCGGGAATTGAGGCGACGTCGAATCAGGTGCCGAAGAAGGAACGCATGCGCTGAGACTCGGCTCGCGCCGCGTGTGGAGTCTCAGCGGAGTCGCGGGCGTCTCTCAAACCGGCCAGGAGTGAGCGCACGGTCAGGTGTTGATGGCCAGGCCTGCGCAGCGCCATCTCTTCATTGACGGAATAGTGGTTGTGGCGGCCCTGGCGTTCGATGTTGACATAGCCACGGTGTCGCAGGTCGGCGATGATGGCGGCCACGGCCCGTTCGCGCAGCCCCAGCAGCTCGGCGATCTCGAGAATGGTGTCGTCCGGGTTTTCTGCGACATGCAGAAGCACCGCGCCGTGGTTGGTGAGCAGGGTCCAGTAGTCGTTTCCGTTGCTCATCGGCTTCGATGCGACCTGATCTATCTCTGAGCGCGACTTTTTACAACGCGAGCGATCCATGTGCATCTGCACATGATCCAGTTACCATAATAGAACCACTGTCAAGCACGTACACGAATGTGATATCCTTTACACAGATGATACCATTGATTTGTAATATGCATAGCTCTTTACAAATATGTGGTGAACGCGGAAGGTTATTCGCCTTGCGGGAGAGTGATCAGCCGGCGGGAGTTCGACGAATAAGACTCAGACGCGAAGATGAAAGGTTCCAACCAGCCGCGACCTAGTGGCGGCCGCAAGTCCGGCACACGGGCTGTTGCGCCAGCTTCGCCCGGGGCGTTGCCTTCGACCAGCGAGCTTGACCATTCCCTGGAGCAGGCCGAGGCCAACGACGGGCGGTCTGCTTCACTAAGCGAGATGTACCGAGTCGCGGTTGAGAACGCGCCCGCCGGCATCTTGCTGATGGATTCGAGGGGCGTGATTCAGCTGGTCAATTCAGCGGCCGAGCGGATGTTCGCTTATACGCGCGAGGAACTCGTCGGCAGGAACTTCGACGAGCTCCTGGTGGGGCGCTTCCGCTTCGGCGGCACCGGCCTGCGGAACAGCTTCATTGGCGGTCCGTCCAGCGGGCTCACGGGCGCCGTGGGTCACCTGACCGCACGGCGCAAGGACGGCAGCGAAGTCCCGATTGAGGCGAGCCTGGAGCCCGTAGGGGACAGGGACGGCGAACACATGGTGATCGCCGTAATTGTCGACATCACGCTGAAGCTGAAGCAGCAGGAGGAGATCGCTGAGCGCACGGAGGAGTTGCGGCGTTCCAACCAGGAGCTGGAGCAGTTTGCCTACATCGCCTCGCACGACCTCCAGGAGCCGCTCAGGACAGTGGTCAATTTCACGGAGCTTTTCTCCGAGCGCTACGGCGACAAGCTGGACGATCGCGGTGAGCGTTACGTCCGCCATATTGTCGAGGGCAGCAAGCGGATGCAGGCGCTGGTGCGCGCGCTCCTCACCTACTCGCGCGTTAGCTCGCAGGGCAAGGAGCCAGTTGCGGTCGATTCTCAGGCCATCCTCAAATCGGTCTGCGACTCAATGCACGTTACGATCCAGGCGACGGGCGCGGAGATCACCTGGCGCGAGCTGCCGGCCGTCATGGCCGATGAAGTACAGCTGGCCCAGGTCTTCCAGAACCTGATAGGTAACGCGATCAAGTTCTGTGGCCGTGGCCGCCCCACAATCCAGATCTCGGCGCGGCGGAGGAAGGACGGCTGGGTATTCGCGGTTCAGGACAACGGCATCGGCATTGAGAAGGAGCACGCAGGGCGCCTGTTCCAGATGTTCCAAAGGCTGCATCCGCGGGGCACGTACGAGGGCAGCGGCATCGGCCTAGCGCTGTCGAAGCGTATCGTCGAACGGCACGGAGGCCAGATCTGGTTTGAGTCTGAACCGGGGAAGGGCTCCACCTTCTACTTCAACCTGAAAGCGACAGAAAAGGAGCGTACAGATGATTGAGGAACCGGTCTTGCTCCTGGTGGAGGACAACGAAGCCGATGTCGAGTTGATCGCCGAAATACTCTATGCCGGCGAGCCGGCCCTGATGCTGAGCGTGGTCAAAGATGGCGTGGCCGCCGTGGAGGCGCTGGGCGACATGGCAGCCGCCGGCGGCGGATCGCTGCCGGACCTCGTCCTCCTGGACCTCAATCTGCCGCGCAAAGACGGGCGTCAGGTGCTGGCGGAAATCCGCAGCGACATGCGCATGCGACACGTGCCTGTTGTCGTCCTCACGTCCTCAGACACTGAGGATGACGTCCTGCGCAGCTACCAGCTTGGCGCAAACTCTTACGTGATCAAGCCAGGAGAGCTTCATGAGTATCGTTCCACGGTAGAGGCCATCCGGAATTACTGGCTCGGCGTTGCTGCTTTGCCGCATGGTCGCGGCCAGTCTGGTGTTGGAGGTAACGCTTGACGTCCGCGACCGCAATCCGAGTCCTCTTGTTGGTGGAGGACGAGCCCGCTGATGCCGACCTCGTAGAAGGCCTCTTACAGGGCAGCGACATCCCTTTCGAGGTGCTGCGAGCCGAGACCCGGGCGGAAGCCGTCAGGACCCTAATCGAGCGCGCCGTGGACATCATTCTGCTCGACCTCAATCTCCCCGACGATAGGGGTCTTTCCAGCCTCCATGCGGTCCGCAAGGCGGCTGCCGAGACACCGACGGTGGTACTTACAGGCAGCGAGGATGAGGAGCTTGCGCTCTCGTGCATCGATGCCGGCGCTCAAGACTACCTGTTCAAGGGAGAGCTGAGGGAGGCCTCGCTGCGGCGCAGCCTGTCCTACGCGATGACCCGCATGCGCGAGGCTCAGATTCGCGAGCTGCGGGACACGCTCGAGAAGCTCGGCGGCCTCACCAGCACGTCAACCGTGACCACCGGATTGACGGTGGGAGCCGTGCCTCTGCAGACCCGCGAGCCCGCCCTGTTCGAGCGCCTGGCCGACCAGTACAGGTCCCTCCTCTACAACTACCTGGAACACGGCAGTTTTTCCGTATCCAAACCGCTCGATCTCATGGAAAGCATCGCGACGTCGCTGGGCGACGCCTCTGCGGGCCCGCGCGACCTGATCGACCTGCACGTGGCCGCACTCAACCGCGCGGTGGCGGGCGAGGCGGAGGCGCGGGCGCGGGGCCTGGCGACCGAGGGCCGTCTGACCGCGCTGGAGATGATGGGCCTGCTGGTTGACTACTACCGCACAGGCCCGCGTCGCAGGACCGACGCCTGAACCCGAGGCGCTGAACGGCAGGCTCGCCTCGCGTGGAATTCGCGCCGTATAGTTGTGTGCGGTTCGTTTTAGCTCAGGAGACTTGCCGTGAAGGTCACTCGCTTCTACACCGGCGCGGACAACCGCACGCATTTCGAAGACCTGGAGATCCCCGCGTTGCCCGGGCGTGGTCCCGGCTCCCGATCCGACCCCTTCGATGTCACGGGGATGCTCGTGCGTGAATCTGCGGGCGACGCTCACTTCCTGGAGCTGCACGTAGCGCCGCGCCGGCAGCTGATCCTCTGCCTTGCCGGCGTTGTCGAGATCGAGGCGGGCGATGGCACAAAGCGCCGCTTCGGCCCCGGCGACATTTACCTGGCGGACGACCTCACCGGCGAAGGGCACAGCCATCGCGAGATCGAGGGGCCGGTGAGGCACGCCTGGGTCTTCCTGCCGCCGGAGATGGACCTCAGCGCCTGGGGCAGCAAGGCGCCCTGACTCGCCGCCGGCGTCACGGCGTAAAATCTCTACATGGCCACGTACATCCTGCTGCTCACGCTGACGCCTGAAGGCCAGACGATGGCTCTCGATGACCCCGACTACCTGCTGCAGGTGGAAAGCGAGATCCGCGTCCCGGGCGTGCAGACGCTGGGCGTCTACGCCGTGCTCGGTGAGTACGATTTCGTGACCCTCGTGGACGCGAGCAGCAACGAGTCCGTCGCGCGCTTCTCGATCGAGCTGGGCGTGAAGGCGGGCGT
>DATDOP010000018.1:0-15281 GCA_035293185.1 Dehalococcoidia bacterium
CGATGGTGCGCCACGGCGAGTCGTCGGCGCCGCGGACGGCGCTGGTCTGCCTGGAGAACACGCACAACTTCTGCAACGGCTCGGCGATCCCGGCGAGCTACACGTCGGAGCTGGCGGCTGTCGCGCGCGAGTCGGGCGCGAAGCTGCACATCGATGGGGCGCGCATCTTCAACGCGGCGATCGCGCTGGAGACGACCGCGAAGGAGCTGGCGCGCGAAGCCGATTCGGTGACGTTTTGCCTGTCGAAAGGGCTGTCGGCGCCCGTCGGTTCGCTGGTCTGCGGCAGCGGGGAGTTCATCGAGCAGGCGCGGCGTAACCGGCGCATGGTCGGCGGGACGATGCGGCAGGCGGGCGTGATCGCGGCGGCGGGCATCGTGGCGCTGGAGGAGATGGTCGACCGGCTGGCGGACGACCACGCCAACGCGCGCCACCTGGCGCAGGAGCTGTCGCGCCTACCGGGCGTGGAAATCGACCCTTCGTTGGTGCAGACGAACATCCTGTTCTGGAAACACAGCCGCATCGACACAGCAACGCTGGCGGGGCGCTTGCGCGAAAGCGGCGTCCTCTGCAGCATGGTGCACGGCCGGTTGCGCATGCTCACCCATCACGGCATCGAGCGTGACGACATCGACCGAGCGCTAGAGATTATTCGTGAGGTGTCGGCGTCGCTCAGCTAAGGCGCCTTTCGGCGGTACCTGGTCTGGCGTTTCTGATTTTCCTGATGGCCTGCAGCAGCGGCCGTTCGGGCCCGCCCGCGTCTGACGTGGCGGGGACGCCGCCGTGGCCTGAAGACGAGATTATGACCTACCGGCTGGTGGATGACGATGGGAAGCAGCTGGCGGTGGGCCGCCTGATTGTGGAAGTTAGCCAGGCGACAGGCCAGACAACGCTGCGTCAACGCTTCGAGAGCGAGACAACCGAGGACTCGATCGACGTGGTGGTGGACAGCCGTACGTTGAAGCCGGTCTCGTCGAGGCGAGAGATCATTAACGACAACCCCGACGACGAGGATCTGATCGAAGTCATGTATACGGAGGCGGGCGCCAGCGTGACGATCGGCGACCGGCAGACGGGGCTCAGCGTCCCGGAGCACGCCTACGACAACGACAGCTCGCTGTTCCTGTGGCGCACGCTGCCGTTCGCGGAGGGCTACGAGGGTAGCTACGTGACGGTGATCACCAACCGCCGCAGCCGCCAGGACGTGGTGCTCAGCGTGCCGCGCAAGGAGACGGTGACGGTGCCGGCAGGGACGTTCGACTGCTGGCGGCTGGAGATCGCGACGGAGAATGCGCGACAGGTGGCGTGGTATGCGGACACGCCGGCGCGCCCGCTGATCCGTTACGACAATGACCGCGACGTGATCTTCGAGCTGACGTCCAGGCCGTAAGGCTAACGGAGCGTCAGGCGCGGCGACTGCGGATCTGAGTTCTCGAAGAGCGCGTCTGCTTTCGTCTCGGGATGAACCGCATCGAGGTAGAGGCGTTCGCCGGGGACGTAGCGTGCTGCGTAGCGGCGCCTGGTCTCCAATTCGCCGCCCATCCGCGGGGAATCGCGGTAGATGGCGCGCTGCAGGGCGATCGCCGGTTCGACCTGCACGAAGATGCGGTAGTCCCAGTACGCGTCCAGCTCGGGACGAAACAGGAACACGCCGTCGACGATGAGGATGGCGTCGAGCGACACCGCTTGTTGCAGATCACCTACGAGGACGTGTCCGTCACCACCGGGTCCGAGAGGCCGAAGCACGGATTCGACGAAACGTGGGTAATCGAAGGCGTCGTGGTAGTAGCCCTCGGGCGAGTCATGGCCGCGTCTGTAGCGCTCCGACTCGGGATGATGGAAGTCGTCCAGCGAGACGCGGAGCACAGGACAACCGGCGGCTTCAAGGAGGCCGGCGAGTTCATTGGCCAGCCACGTCTTGCCGGAGGCTGTGACGCCGTCGATGCCGACCCGCGCCGGGTGATCGAGACGGAGGTTGACGAGCCGGTCAGTGAGCGTCTGCAGTGCCGACCGGCGCGCTGCGCTGCTCACGGCGGGTTATTTCCAGAGGCAGCCACGGCCTGCCACCTCTGCCTCGTCTTCGAGACGGACGATCTGGTCGCGGTAGCGGCCGTCGCGGGTCCAGGCCCAGCCGAAGCCCTCGGCGACGAGCGTGGCGTCCACGGAGGTGCCGTCCTCGAGGAAGACGTAGCGCAGCGCGCGGCCGAAGTCGTCCTCGGTGCGAGTGTCCGGCAGCAGCAGGACCGTTTTGCCAACCAGCTGCTCGTTGCGGTCCGTGGCCTCGCGATAGCAGCGGTCGCCGCGCTCCGGGGTGTCGACGCCGAAGTAACGCACGCGTACCTTGCTGCCGTTGAGGCGCACGTCGATGGTGTCGCCATCGACGATGCCTTCGACCGCAGCGCTCTCCAGGCTAGCGAGCGTGAACCCCGGCGGGAGGGTGAGCTGCGTGGGTTGGGCCGAGAGCGGCGGCCGCTGCGCGTCATCGCCGGCGACGAAGTAGGGGATGCCCGCCGCGCCCGTAACGATCGCCAGCAGGACGAGGACGACCAGCCAGCCGCGCCTGGGACGCGAGGAGAGGCGAATCGACCGCCGACGCCTCATGACAGGGCTTGTGCTCTGCCGCGCACCACGGCCGCCCGCAGACGCTCCGGGTCCGGTGGTGCGGCGGGCCGCAGCGTCTCAGCGAAGGCCAGAGCGACGCCACGGTAGAGCTGGCGCTCGCCGGCGGCCAGCCCGACGACTGTGCTGACGGCGCCAGTGTCCTGCGCCCAGGCCTGCAACGCGTCGCGAACTTCCCAGTCGTAGGTCTCGTCTGGGCCGATCAGGGCGATTGCCGCGCCGAGGGCGCCCTCCTGGGCAAAGTCGTCCTCGAGGCGCACGTCGGCGCCGGCGAAGCTTTTGAGCCGTGGCGCGACCTCGCCCTGGAGGAAGCGAGAGTAGCGAGGGTCCGTGCCGAAGGGCTCCAGCGCGGCGAACTCGGAGAGCACGAAGTAGAACGCGAGGTCGAAGTCGGACCCCGCTTCGCCTGCGATGACGCCGATGGCGATGACGCGGTCGAGCGACGACAGCGCGGCGGCGGCCTCGATCAGCTGCTTGCGGTCGTCGGGGCCGGTGGTTGGGCTGAGCGATACGAAGTCGAGGTGGAGGACCTGCCGGCTCACAGAGGCTCGCGCGGCGAAGGCGGCGGCACGTAAGGGGTGGGCCGTTGCGGTGGCTTGGGGCGAGACCAGCTACGCGGCGCCTCTTCAGCTTCGGCATCGTTGGGGTTGGCGCGCTCACCGGCGTTCCAGGACTCCGGCGGCTTCCAGGGCACGGCGACGGCCTCTCTGCGGTCGCGTTCGAAGTAGGTGGGACCGGTCTGCAGCACGCCGTCGGCCAGCTCAATGACGCGCTCGGCCTTTTCCATGACCAGGCGGTCGTGGGTGGTGGTGATGATCGTGACGCCTTCCTGCGCGATGACGTCCAGGAGGAGCTGGAAGATCTGCGTCGCGGTGGAGGAGTCCAGCTCACCCGTGGGCTCGTCGGCCAGGATCAAGGCGGGCCTGTTGGCCAGCGAGCGCGCGATGGCGACGCGCTGCTGCTCGCCGCCGGACAATTCGTAGGGGCGGTGGTGCGACCGCCGCCCGAGGCCGACGAGGTCGAGCAGCTCGTTGGCGCGGCGGCCGCGCTCGCGGATCGGCGCACCGGCAATGCGCAGCGCGATCTCGACGTTTTCGTAGGCCGAGAGCAGCGGCAGCAGGCCGAAGGACTGGAAGACGAAGCCAAGCTTGTGGCGCCGCAGCTCGGTGAGCTGGTTGTCGTTCATCGCCGAGACGTCGTCGCCACTGATGAAGACGTGGCCTTGTGTTGCCTTGTCGAGGCCGGCGATCACGTTGAGCAGCGTGGTCTTGCCGGAGCCGGAGCGTCCAATGATCGCCAGGAACTCACCGGCTTGCACGTCGAAGGTGACGCCGTTGAGCGCGTGGATTGTCTGGTTGCCGACCTGGAACTCGCGGCTAACGCCCTCGACACGGACGAGCGGCGAGTCTGAATTAGTCATTCGTGTCTCCCAGGTCAGCGTCCTCCGGCAGCACTTCGACCATGCCTTCGACGAGGCGCAGCTTCGCCCGTTCGGTCACGTCGATGCGCTGCAGGTATTCCTTGGGGATCTGCAGGCGTCCGGTGCGGTCCACGACGGCGTATTCGTCGTGGTACACGTAGGACTCGCGTCCCTCGAAGGCGATGCGGCGGAAGCTCTCGGTGCTGATGCGGCCGTCGCGGATGGCGACGACGCGGTCGATCTGGTTGGCGATCGCGGGGTCGTGGGTCACGACGACGATGGTCACGCCGAGGTCGTGGTTGAGGCCGCGCATGACGCCGAAGACCTCTGACGCGGTCTGGGAGTCGAGCTCGCCGGTGGGCTCGTCTGCCAGCAAGAGCGGAGGGTCGTTGGCCAGCGCCACGGCGATGGCGACGCGTTGCTGCTCACCGCCGGAGAGGCGATCGGGCTTGATCTCCATGCGGTGGCCGAGCCCGACGAGCTCGAGCAGCTCCCGCGCGCGGTTGTGCGCGAGCTGCGGCTCGGAGCCTTCGAGGACCATAGGCAGCTCGACGTTTTGCAGCGCGGTGAGGTAGGGCAGGACGTTGCGCGACGTCTGCTGCCAGACGAAGCCGACTTCCTTGCGCCGATAGGTCACGAGGTCCGCGGGCGTCATGGTCAGGAGGTTGCGGCCGCCGACGAGGCAGCGGCCGGCGCTGGGGATGTCGAGGCCGGCGAGGACGTTGAGCAGCGTCGACTTGCCGGAGCCGGACGCCCCGACAATCGCCATGAGCTCGCCACGCTGAACTTTGAGATCGAGGCCGCGCAGCGCCACGACTTCAAGGTCTTCCTGCTTGTAGATCTTGAAGAGGTCTTCGCAGAGGATGTAGGGCTCTTGGTCGGTCTTCGCAGCCGGGTTGCCCGGCTCTCCCAGGTTGGTCGTCATTCAGTATTAAGTCTCGCCGATGCGTAGGACTCGATGCAACGCGAGGCGCGAGTAGAGTAGCACCACGGCTCCGATGGTCACAAGGAAGACGAGGCCGAGCACCAGCCAGGCCGTGCCCACGGTGAGCCAGCTGATCTGCAGGTGCATCGGCGGCAGGACCTCGTCGCCGGTCTCTGTCAGGCCCATGTAACGGATCATCAGGCTGCCGAGACGCATGCCCATCAGCGTGCCGGCGATCATCCCGAGGCCGATGACGAAGATCTGCTCGAAGCCGACGACGATAGCGATCTGCTTCTTGGAAAAGCCCATCGTCCTGAGGACCGCGAACTCGAGGGTGCGGCGCTGGGCGGTCAGGTACGAGTAGATGAGGAAGCCGATGGCGCTGAGGATGAGGATCGCGGCGAAGCTGATGAACAGGATGCCTTCCCAGCCCGCCGCTACGAGCGGGTCTTTTTGCTGCGCCAGCTGCAGTTCTTCAAAGCTGATGACCTGGCCGGCGAACGTGCCCTGAGTCATGGCCTGGTTCAGGTTGTCCAGGAAGCCGTCATCGCCCTTGAACCAGAGCTCGCCGGGATAGTTCAGCGGGCCGCCCGGGTTGGCGTTGATCAGGGCCGATAGCGTCTGCCCGTCGGCGACCAGCGACGCGTTCTTGCGGGGGTCGGCGAGCGTCGGGAACAGGTCGTAGGTGTCGACGATCTGCACGTCGAGGAAGAGGTTGGCGACGAAGACGTTGGTCACATCGCCGACCTTGAGGCCGCTGACCTCGAGGAAGCCCTTGCTCGCCAGCACGGCCATCGGCGCGGCGCCGCTGGTGAACTGCAGGCCGTGGCCGCTGATCTGGCCCTGCTGCGGCTGCCAGGTCAGCTCGAGGGCGGTAAAGCCGGCAGAGGGCGCAGCGCGTGTGGTGTCGTTGAGCTTCGCGGGCAGCAGGCCCCGCAAGGGGACCCAGTCCGCCGTCGAGTCGAAGCCGTAGACCGCCGTGGCGTTGGGCAGGCCACCGCTCGCGCGCTGCGGGTCGTAGCGCAGCTTGGTTGTTTCCAGCGGCGGTTCCAGCGTCGCCGAGGCGGTGGTGTGGAGATCGTCGAACTGAATGGCGCCGAAGGGCGCGGCGAGGCGCGTGGGCGAACGCAGGGTGATCGAGGTGAGCGTTAGCGGACCCTGCGGTTCGAGGAAGGGATAGGGGCCGTTGACGCGGTCGAAGGCGTTGGTGCGGCGCAGCGCGGTGTTGACGGCGGAGAAGTTGACGCCGGGGCGTTTGAGGTCGGTCACGAGCAGGTTCCAGCCCTGCTGCATCGGCTGAACGTCGTCGGGACCGAGGAGATAGCTGAAGTAGCGGCCCGTGGCGTCGAAGACCTCGATCTGCAGGCTGAAGGCGCTGGGCATCTGTACCGGGTTGACCCAGATGCCCAGCCAGCGGGCATCGGCGGGCATGGCGACGCCGCTCTTCTCCGGCCGCTGCTCGAGCAGCTTGCGCATCAGCGATCCGAGGGAGCCCTGCGAGAAGTCGTCGCGGTAGTAGGCGGCGTCTGCGAAGCTGTCGGGGTCGACGCCGAGGATGTCGATCGAGTTGCGCGAGATCAGCTCGCCCTGGCTGCCGCTGGCGCGGTAGACGGCGGTTGCGCCGTCGGCGCCGAGGCGCGTGGCAGCGTCCGCGGCGAGGCCGTTGGGGCCGGCGGCAGGCAGTGTGCGCACCTCCGTCAGCCGGGCAGAGGCGCCGGATTGGTAGTAGGCGCGGTCGGCGTAGCTGGTCTCCAGCGTGGCGCCGAAGCTGGCGGCGAACATGCCGACGGCGGTAGCGAGCATGAGGAGCAGGACGAGTCGAGAGTAGTGCACGGGGTTGCGCACCAGCTGCCACATGCCGATGAGCACCGCCGCGCCCTGGGCGCGAGCCACCACCCAGGCCAGCACGCGCAGCACCAACGGGAACAGCCGCAAGAAGACGATGCCCACGGTGAGGATGAAGAACGCCGGCGCGAGCAGCATGACGGGGTCGACGGACTGATCGCCGAAGAAGCCCTCGGTGACGAGGCCGCCGCGACGGTCCAGCTGATAGAGGAGGATGCCTCCGGCGCCGGCGAGGCCGAGATCGAGGTAGTAGCGCATGAAGAACGGCTGCCTGGAAGGGCGCGCGCTGGCGGCGCGTTGCTGAACGACAGTGCGGCGTGTGGCCAGATAGGCGGGCACCATCAGCGTGACGAAGGCGAGAAGCGCGCCGCCGCCGGCCCAGAGATAGGCGGCGGCGGAAAGGTGGACGGCGAGGTTGGAGCCTTCGGTCAGGTCGGTGAAAGGCGGCGTTTGGCCGAGGAAGCTGATCACTGTGGCGGCCAACGGCGGTCCGACGGCCATGGCGAGCAGGAAGATCGTCAGGCCTTCGATGAGGTAGATCTTCATCACCTGCGCCGTGGTGGCGCCACGGCTCTTGAGCAGCGCGATCTCGCCCGCCTGCCGTTCGATCAGCATGGTGGAGACCATGAACAGGTAGTAGAGGACGATGGCGGCGATCTGCAGGACGAGGACGAGGAGCGGGATGCGCGTGAAGAACAGCTTTTCGTCGAAGGTGGTGAGCACGTCCGGCAGCTGCGTGGTCAGCGTGCTGCGCGTGACGTTCGAGTTCAACCCGGTTTCGAAGCTGGTCAGCGAGCGGAGGACGCCATCGGCGTTGCGGGCGTTGATCGCTGCGGTATCGACGTACATCAGGGTGGTGTAGTCGCTGATCATCGTCGGGAGGTAGGCGGCGACGGCGTCGAAGAAGCTGTCGATGGGGATGAGGAAGGGGATCGTGTTCCAGGATGTGGTCTGGAAGGTGAAGAGATCGGTCTGTTTGATCCAGAACGCCTCGGCGGGGTCGTTCTGGGTGACGAGGCCGACGACGGTGACGTGCAGCGGTTCAAGGTTGGGCTGCCAGAAGGGGTGGAGGTCGAACTGGTCGCCGATCTTGATGCCGATGCGCTGCGCCGTTTCCGCGCCGACCGCGACTTCGAGGTCCGGCGCGGCGGTGCCGGCCAGAGACGCGGGCGCGGGGAACTTGCCTTCGACGCTGATGTGGTCTTCGACGCCGGTGATGAAGTTGAAGTGCGAGCGAGGACGGGTCTCCGCGGCCAGGAACGGCTGGCCCGGGGCGGACGGGAAGAACGTGGAGCTGCGCGCGATGACGGTGACCTGGCTGTCCAGGACGCCGCCGAGCTCGGCCCTGGCCGTGTTCTCGATGTAGTCCTGGTTGCGCTTGAAGAACTCGGGCGTGGAGGTCTGTGAGCTGCTGCCGACGGTGATGTTGATCTCGTCCTCGCCGCGCTCGAGCAGGGCGTACTTGAGGCCGAGGTCGCGGATGGCGTCGGTGTAGATCGACGTGGTCGACATAATCGCCGCGGCGAGCACGGCGCCGATGACGACGGCGAGCAGCAGGCGGGCGTTGCTCTTAACGCGGCGGAAGACGATGGGGAGGACGTTTAGCAGGCCGAGCATGTTCGGGCGTCATTGTTTCACGCCGGCGGAAGGGCGGCAAATGCGGAGAAGCGGCGCTACTCCTTAACGACCGTGAATCCCCTGTAGCCGGGGCGCCCGGCGGAAGACGGGACCGCCACCCAGTCTGTTGCGACCACCGTGGACCAGTTTCTGCTTCGGGCGTTGGGCAGGCGGCTCACGGGCCCGGAAGTCGAGTTCCAGGCAACGTAGAGGTCGTCGCTTTCCGGATCGTAACCAAACGCACGAGGCGCGGAGAGACCAGATGGCAGCGACGCGACGGGCACCCAGGAAGACACGGAGCCGTTCTGCGACGAGCGCCAGATCTGGTCTGCGCCCGTGCTGTTATCGATGAAGGCGAATACCAGCCCCGGGATTGTGGTGCGAATGACGTCTATCACCTTTTCGCTGACGCTGGCATTGGGGAAAGAGCCCCCCTGGGTCCAGTTGAGGCCATCGTTGTCTGAATAGAGCATGCGAAAGCCACTATTCGTACGATCGTTGACGAGGATGAGCCTGGACCCTGACCAGACCACGCGGTAAGTGTTAGCAAGGTCGCCAGCCTGGCGCTGAACCCAGGTGCCTGCCCCACCGCCGGAAGTGGTGACCATGACGGCCGCGCAGATGCAACTGCTGGTCTGGACAGCGACGGCTATTCGGCTGGAATCTGAGGCATTGCAGGACACGGCACCATTGGTGTGTCCGGCAGTGCCCCCGAGATTCACCTCGACTGGCGGGGAGGAGATGCTGGCGCCAAAGTCATCAGAGTAGTAGATACGGAGCTTGTCCGGACTGCCAGAAGTGTCGTATCAGGCCAGCCACAGGCGGCCATCGGCACACAAATCGGCGTCCACGGGCGCATAGCCGGAGCCCGCCGCGGGGACCAAGGACCAGTTATAGCCCCCATCAGTTGAGACGCTAAACGTACTGCCGCCGGACGTAGTCTCCTTATAGATGAGCTTGCCGCCGCCGAAGCTCTTGAGATTCTGATTGAATGTACCCTGACTGCCCGTCTGCGGGTAATCGCTGCGCGTCTCCCAAACGCCGGCTCCTGGCGCCAGCGACTTGTACAGACCGTTGGTTACGACGACGCCGAGTCCGGCAAAGCCACAGGTCACGATCGCCCGGCTTACGCTGCCGTCGTAGTAGATGAAGCCGCACTCGAACTGCTGATACTCCTGGCAGTCGAACGGCGCACCTGCGGGACAGGGCACTTGCCTGTCTGCGAGTGGATGACCAAGCTGCTCGTACGTCTCGCCATAAGTGAGCCAGAAATCACCGTAGACGTACCAAAATGCCAATGTCTGCTCTGGGTCCGAAGTGAGCGAGCTGGGGACAGCCTGCTCTGAGATGAAGTTCTGGGAAATGATGGTTCCGAACGAGGCTGTCTCGCAGGTGTGGAGCCATAACGAAGCATTATTGCAGGGGCCCGCGGCGCTGGAGTACGTGGATCCCGGAGCGGCGTTTAACTCGGCATACTTCTCTCGAAGGTCTTCTTCGTGCTGGATGTCTGAATAGTAGCCGGGGCCACTATTGTTTGAGAGATGAGGATAGTTTGGCTCGTCGTTTTCCTCCGGTCCGAGATCACATTGACACAGGTGCTCAATCGTCAGTCCAGACAGTGTGGAGTTGAGCGCCACACCGCTGGAGTCACGGGATATGAAGTGCATGTGGGAGGACGGGAGCGGAACCGTGTCACTGCACCGTTCCGAAGGGATAGGCTCTACTCCACCGGTGTTCCCAGCTCCACCGAGCCACTCGCCTTGGTTTACTAGAACGGGTATTAGCGTCTGCTGTCCAGGTCCGGGAGAAGGATTTGTTTCGTTAGGATCTAGGAAGGTAAGCCAAGAACACATGTGACCGTAGAGTGAGGAGCCACCGCCAGCGTGCGAGACGATGGCCTGTTGGCCGTAGTTGTTGCTACCTTCATTCACATAGATCAGGTAGCCGCCGCCGATTGCCTTGATCGGCTGGCGATTGTTCATGGAACTGAAATCGATGGCATAGAAGAGACTGCCAACGTGGGCCGTACAGTCAGGATCGCCACCGCCGCCAACCGGACATCCAATCGTCGTTCTGAATTCGCCCGTGCCTGCTGACCAAGGCAGGCGGAACTCCTCGTAACCGTTAGGTGGAACGCCGTGGGCGAAACCTGATTGAGAGTTCAGGAGCAGACTTATGGTCAAGAAGCCTGATATGAACCAAGGAGTTAGTCCTAGAGCGCTTCGCATTGAGGCTCCATCCTCTCGCTCCTTTACGGATCGAATCTGATGCTGGCGATTATCTCGAGGCCCTCAAGCTGATCGGCGGTCGAGAAACTTACAACATCTCGACCAGGATTTTGCTCAGCTATCTGGAGGCTCGCTATCGTCTCAGGCAGCACGTCCAATTTGTGCGGCAAGGAAACGAAAATTACGCGTGCGACGTCTGCACCGAACGTGCTCAGTGGGTGAGTGCGGCGCTCTCGGAAGCATGCGGTAGCCTGGAGGGCGCCGACTTGCATGACCCCCGGAGCGGGGCATGTTAGCGTTCGAGTGTAGGGCTGACCAGCGACTTCAATAGCGACTCTCGCAAGCTCACGACCTCCACTGTCCAGCTTAGTTAGAACGAGAGCGGCGCCGTAGCCTTGCGACCGCTGATTGAGAGGTAGAAGCGGTCTGTCTCCAAGCACCAAGCTCCACGATGTTGGGTAGCAGAAACTCCCGCCAAGAAGCGTTGACTTATAGAACACGTAGCTGTCTGGACAGCGGTTGCCCTTGCCCTCAGCTTCTGCGAGCTTTCGCGTTCCCTCCGCCAATGTCTGGACGTCAGCTGGAATGTCGTTTGGCGAAGCAAGGTTGGGGGGTGTGGGCCTGGGCACTGCGGTGTGTTCAGGTACTGAGGTCGGCGTCTGCGCGACAACTTGCGCGGGTGGGGAAGATCCGCCGCCACCGCCGCTGGCGCCCAGAGCTATGGCGCTGGCCAGGACGCCGCCGGCGCTGAAAGCGATGACTGCTTTGGTTAGTCCAGATAGGCTTTGTAACTTCATATGCGCCTCAGTCGTAGAGAATATAAGGGGGGGGGCGCCAGGTTCTTGCAAGATACTTTGGCAGGACGCTCTAAATTAACATTCGGCAGCCCGCGCGTGTTCCGCAGGTGGCTGGTCAGCCACAGGCGCCGCGTATAATCCGGGACGTGACGTCCCCCTCTGAACGCAAGCCGCTCCTCGCCATCCTTGACGGCCACGGCATCATCCATCGCGCCTACTACGCGCTGAAGGACGCGCCGTTGGTGGCGCGGCGGACGGGCGAGAACACGAGCGGCGTCTTCGGGTTCACGAACACGCTGCTGGCGGTGATCGACGACCTGAAGCCGACGCATCTCGTCGTCGCGATCGACCTCCCAGGACCGACGTTCCGGCATCTGCAGGCTGCGACGTACAAAGCTACACGCTTCGAAAACGTCAAGGCGGCGGTGAACAACGCGCTGGCCACCGTGCCGCAGCTCGACGAGTCGTTGCGGGGCGAGATCGCGGAGCTGGTGGCGATCGCTCAGAGCCGCGACCAGATCAAGGAGGGCGTGTACAACACCGCGGACGCCGCGGGCATCGACCCCGACACGCGCGTCGAGATCGAGCGGGCGCTGGCGCCGGTGGAGTCGACCTGGGACCTGGGGCGGCAGATCGAGCGCTGCCTGGAGATGATGGAGGCGTTCAACATCCCGGTGTACAGCGCCCAGGGCTACGAGGCCGACGACGTGATCGGCGCGCTGGCCGTGCAGGCCGCGGCGGCGGGCATCGACACGCACATCGTCACGTTGGACTCCGACCTGGTGCAGCTGATCCAGCCGGACGTGACGATCTACATGATGCGTCCCTACCAGCGCGACCACGTGATCTACACAGAAGAGACGGCGCGCGAACGCTACGGCTTCGCGCCGAAGCGCATGGCGGACTACAAGGCGCTGCGCGGCGACACTTCCGACAACATCCCGGGCGTCCCCGGCATCGGCGACGGCACCGCCACGAAGCTGCTGGCGCAGTATGACGGCATCGACGATATCTACGCGCACATCGAGGAAGTCAAGCCGGACAAGCTGCGCGAGAACCTGCGCGCGCACGAGGCCCAGGTGCGCGAAGCGCTGGACCTGGCGACGATCCGCACCGACGTGCCGGGCATCGTGCTGGAGATGGAGGAGGCGCGCGTGGGGCGCTACGACCGCCAGCGCGTGCTCGACCTGCTGCGCGACCTCGAGTTCCGCACGCTGGTGCCGCGCCTGCCGCCGGTGGAGGAGGGGTTCAGCGCCGCCACCGCCGCGGGTGGCGCGGCGGCGGCGACGGAGCGCGATTACAGGCTCGTCACGTCCGAGGCGGACCTCGATACGCTGGTCGCGCGGGTGCAGGAAGCGAAGCGCTTCGCCTTCGACCTCGAGGGGGTGGGTAACAGCCCGTATCACTGCCTGCTGGTCGGCGTGGAGATCGCGGTGGCGCCGGGGGAGGCCGCGTACATCCCGATCGGTCACGCGCCGATGCTGGACGGCCCGCCGCAGCTGGCGCCGGACGTGGTGCGGCAGAAGCTGGCGCCACTGTTCGCGGACGAGGGCATCGAGAAGCTGGCGCACGCGGGCAAGTTCGACGTGGCGCTGCTGGAGAGCCGGGGCTACCCCGTGCGCGGCGTCGCGTTCGACACGCTGCTCGGCGCCTACATCCTGGGCGACGGCGCGCTGAGCGACGTGTTCCGGGCGGGCGCCGGCTCGTTGAGCCTGAAGTGGCTGGTGTCGCGCCGGCTGGGCTACGAGATGAAGGAGGTCGTCGACCTCGTGGGCAAGGCGGGCGTGAAGCAGGTTGGCGTCGACCAGGTGCGCATCGAAGACCTGCTGCCGTACGCCTGCGAGAACGCCGACTACGTCCTGCGCCTGCGCGAGCCGCTGGAGAAAGAGCTGCGCGAGCTGGAGATGTGGAAGCTGTTCGCGGACGTGGAGATGCCGCTGGTACCGGTGCTGGCGCGCATGGAGGCGATGGGCATCGCGATGGACACGTCGGTGCTGCGCGAGATGTCGGTGGGCCTGAACGAGCAGATCGACACGCTGGAGCAGGCCGCGTATGCCTCCGTAGGGCACGAATTCAACCTCGGCTCGCCGCCGCAGCTGTCGCAGGTGCTGTTCGAGGAGCTGGGCCTGCCGCACACGCGCAAGACGAAGCAGGGCTACTCCACGGACGCGCAGTCAATCGAAGCGCTGCGCGGCGTGCACGACATCGTCGAGATCATCCTGAAGTGGCGCGAGCTGACGAAGCTGCGCTCGACGTACATCGAGACGCTGCCGGGCGCCGTCGACCCGCGCGATCGCCGGATCCATACGACGTTCGACCAGGCGGTCGCCGCGACGGGCCGCCTTTCGAGCAACAACCCGAACCTGCAGAACATCCCAGTGCGCAGCGAGCTGGGCGGTCAGGTGCGCCGCGCCTTCGTGGCGCGCGACATCGGCACCGACCCGTACCTGCTTTCGGCGGACTACTCGCAGATCGAGCTGCGCATCCTGGCGCACATGTGCAAGGACCCCAGCCTGCTGGAGTCGTTCCTCAACGACGAGGACATCCACGCCGCGACGGCGTCGCAGGTGTTCGGCGTGCCGCTGGACGAGGTGACGCGCGCCCAGCGCAACCGGGCGAAGGTGTTCAACTTTGGCGTGCTCTACGGGCTGACGGACTTCGGGCTGGCGCAGCGCGAGGGCATCAGCCGCGAAGAAGCCGGCGCGTTCATCAAGCGCTATTTCGAGAAATACGAGTCGGTGAAAGCCTGGCGCGACGAGATCGTGCAGCAGACGCGTCGCGACGGCTACGCGGAGACGCTTGTCGGGCGGCGGCGCTACATCCCGGACATCCACTCGTCCAACTTCAACGTGCGCATGGGCGCGGAGCGCATCGCGATCAACATGCCGATCCAGGGCACGGCGTCGGACATCATCAAGATCGCGATGATCCGGATCGACGAGGAGCTGACGCAGCAGGGCTTCGAGACGCGGATGCTGCTGCAGGTACACGACGAGCTGATCTTCGAGGGGCCGAAGTCTGAGCTGGACGCGCTGCGCGAGATGGTGCTGCGCGTGATGCCGGCGTCGCTGGAGCTGGCGGTGCCGTTGAAGGTAGACGTGAAAGTGGGCAAGAACTGGGCGGACATGGAGTAGACACTGAAGCCGATCGTACTGCCGTCGCACGTCACGGAGAGACTCGGCCGGCGTGGAACCAATGCCAACGAAGTCGAAGCAACGATCCGAGGAGCCGACTGGCAGTCGGCTCGCGGCGGCCGTTTCGAGTGCAGAAAGGACTTCGAGTTTGGTTCCGATTGGAATGGCCGGCACTACTTGACGAAGCAAGTGAGGCCGATCTTCGTTGACGAGCCGAATCAGATAGTGGTCGTAACTGTGTATGTATACTACTTCTGATTATGGCGGTGACATATGAAGATTACCTATGACCCCTCGGTAGACGCCCTGTACATCTCTTTCAAAGAGACAACGGTGACGACGGAGCACTGGGCCGAGGGCATTGCCGCTGACTTCGACGCGCGAGGTCAGCTCGCCGGCATCGAGGTTCTCGACGCATCCAAGGTCTTCGGTGACCTCGAGACGTTGAAGCGGATGACGTTTGAAGAATTGCCGTTGCCGGCCGGGCGCCGCCAAGACTAATCCAGCCCTAGTTGCCCTCGACCACCCTCGAGATACGCGTGTCGCGGCGGGAGGCTAACCGGCCGCGGCTGCTGCAGGCGCGGGCGTTGGGTGACGGCGCGGCGGGGATCACGTTGCGCACCGAGGTGGACGCCGAGGGGTCGTTGGCGGACGAGGCGGCAGTGCGGGCGCGAGACGTGGTCACGGGCACTGACGGGG
>DATDOP010000019.1:0-8135 GCA_035293185.1 Dehalococcoidia bacterium
AGCGTGCCGCTGAGCGGCGTCTCCAGCAGCTGTCGCGGCGGCTCGCCCTCGGCCGTGCGCGGCAGCGTCTGGTGGCCGTCAATCCAGATCCGGTACCTGGTGCCTTCGATTTCGATCTTGATCGTCGACGTCTGGCCGCCGGCGCTCCAGAGGTAGAGCGCGGCGAGCAGCAGGTTCACAAGGATCGCGATGATGACACCGGCGGTGAGGCTAGTGCGCATCACGTCTTCAGTTTGGTCCCACCGACGACCAGGTCTGCCTTCGCAACGTGCCCCGCTGTGATTCTCTTCTCAGCCGCTTCGCGCGGCGATCGTGACGCGTTCTGAGTATGCCTTTGCTCAAGCTTACGGTCGAACAGGGCGCCTTGGTCGCATTTACCATCCCTTAACGTCGCGTTGAACGCCCATTTACCGCCCATTAGCCGCCCTTTTACGTCTGTTGACCTGCCATTAACGGCGCCTGCCTATCGTCCGCATTGGCGCCGCCCCTCGGTGGCGGCGAACTCTAGATGCGCCGGGAGGTCAGCGTGCAAGACGACGATACCGTCAGCAATCCGTCCACGGGCAGGACGTTCGAATCCATCCTCGAGGCCAACATTTCGCGACGGAGAGTCCTCCAGGGCGGCATCGGCCTGGCGACGGCTGCCTTCCTCGGCCTGCCGCTCCTCGAAGGAGCCAGCGTCAAGGCGGCAGCCCCGGGCTTCAAGTCCGTCCCACCCTCCAAAGCTGACGCGGTAGTCGTACCGGCAGGCTATACCGCCAAGGTGCTCTACGCCTGGGGCGATCCCGTATCCAACGGCCCCGCGTTCAAGCAGGACGCGAGCAACGCCGCCTGGGAGCAGGAACACCAGGCCGGCATGCACCACGATGGCATGCACTTCTTCCCGCTCGGCGCCAACTGGGGACTCCTCGCCATCAACCACGAGTACACGGACGACGGGCTGCTGCACGTCGGCGGCATGGTGCCCTGGACGGCCGACAAGGTCAAGAAGTCGCAGGCCGCGCACGGCGTTTCCGTCATCGAGGTGCGGCTGGAGGGCAAAGACTGGATCGTCGTGCGGCCGTCCGCCTTCGCCCGCCGCATCACTGCTAACACGCCGATCGCAATCTCCGGCCCGGCCGCCGGCAGCGCCTTCGTCAAGACGGCTGGCGACCCGGCGGGCACACGCGTGCTGGGGACGATCAACAACTGCGCCCACGGCTCCACGCCCTGGGGCACCTACCTGACCTGCGAAGAGAACTTCAACGGCTACTTCTCCAACGAGACCGGCACTATCACCAACGACCAGAAGCGCTACGGCATCAACAAGGGCGGCTTTGGCTACCGCTGGCACGAGTTCGATGAGCGGTTCCGCGCCGACCTGCACCCCAACGAACCCAACCGCTTCGGCTGGGTGGCAGAACTGGACCCGTACAGCCCGTATCGCGAACCGGTGAAGCGTACGGCGCTCGGCCGCATCAAGCACGAGGGCGCTGAGACCACGCTGGCCAAGGACGGCCGCGCCGTGGTCTACATGGGCGACGACGAGCGCAACGAGTACATCTATAAGTTCGTGTCCGCCGGCAGGTATGCCGCGGACAATCCGTCCCACAACCGCGACCTCCTCGATAGCGGCACGCTGTACGTCGCGCGCTTCAACGATGACGGCTCCGGCGCGTGGCTGCCGATCGTCTACGGCCAGGGAGGACTCACCTCTGGCAACGGTTTCTCCAGTCAGGCAGAGGTCCTGGTCAGGACTCGCCAGGCAGCCGACCTGCTCGGCGCGACGATGATGGACCGCCCGGAGTGGATCGCCGTCCACCCCACAACCAAAGAGGTCTACTGCACGCTGACCAACAACAGCAACCGCGGCACCACACCCGTCTCCACCAACACGCCCAGTGTCAGCGCAGGCAGTGCGAGGCCTCCCGTCGACAAAGCCAACCCCAGGGGGCCTAACACGTACGGCCACATCATTCGTTGGCGCGAGGCCGGCGGCGACCCGGGCGCCACCACCTTTGTCTGGGACATCTTCGTCCTGGCCGGCGACGCCGACCTCAACGCCGGCAACGCCGCCAAGTCCGGCAACATCAAGGGCGACAAGTTCGGCAGCCCGGACGGCCTCTGGTTCGACTACTACGGCATGCTCTGGATTCAGACCGACATCTCTACCAGCACGCTCAACAGCGGCGACTACGCCCAGATCGGCAACAACATGATGCTGGCCGCCGATACCGCGTCAGGGGAGATCCGCCGCTTCCTCACAGGGCCTCCCGGCTGCGAAGTCACGGGCGTCACGACCACCGCGGACGGCAAGACGATGTTCGTCAATATCCAGCACCCCGGCGAGCCCGCCTCTGAGCGCAACGACCCGGCGAAACCCACAGCTGTCAGCACGTGGCCCGATGGCCCTGCCGCCGGACGGCCTCGCGCCGCTACGGTTGTGATCCGCAAGGATGACGGAGGCCTCATCGGGACGTAATCCAGGCGCGAATGGGACTGAAGTGGAGGCTGGTTTTACGTTACGTTAACCGGCCTTCACTTTGCCTTAATAGCAGGCCCTTAGCCTGTGATTATGGTCAACAAGTCTCGCTCTCGATTCATCCCCTTCGAAGCCTGCTATAACTTCCGCGACCTCGGTGGCTACGCCGCGCTGCACAACCGCCCTGTGCGCCGCGGCCGCCTCTTTCGCAGCATGACGCCCCAGTACATGACCGAAGCCGACGTGGCCCGGGCTGCCGCGCTGAACATCGGCCTGGTCATCGATCTGCGCGGCGACCGTTACGGCAGCTCCGGCGCCCTCGGCGAATCGCCCGCCCGGCGGATCGCCGTTGGCCCGAGCTTCCTGCGAAACCTGGCTGAGCTGCCGCCCGAGGCCACTGCCCTCATGGCGGCGCCGCCGGAAGACGCCCTGCCGCGGCTGCTGCAGGCTTACGGCCCCTCGTTTGCCGAGGCGGTCTCGGCCATGTCCGCCCAACTCGATGGCGCGACGTTGTTCCACTGCCGTCTCGGCAAGGACCGCACCGGCGTCCTGGCCGCCCTGCTGCTCAAGCTGCTGCGGGTCAGCGACGCCGACGTCGTCGAGGACTATCTGCTCACAGGCTACTTCGAGCCGGAGATGAAGCAGTTGCTGGCCCGGCACGAAGACGTCGCCGGGTCGCGAGAACCGCGCGTCGCGCGCGAGCCGGTCAGCCGCCGCGCGATCGAGTGCGTGCTGGAACGGCTGGAGAGCCAATATGGCAGCGCCTACAACTACTTCCAGCGCCTCGGCGTCCCGGCAGCGGCCCTCGATTCGCTCATCGAGGGTCTTTTGGAACCGCTTGTTCAGCCGGCGGCACCTGCCGAAGTCGCGCTGCCATTCCTCACGTCCGCGCACGCCAACTAGAGCGCCCGGCCCTCTACCGGCCGCTCGTCTCCACCACCTGCCCGGACAGGCGCAGGCGGTAGATAGCGCCGTTGCCCACCTTCGTCACCAGCTCGTAACGGCGCTCCACGAACGACGCGATGGCGCGATTCATGCGCATGAACCGTTCGTGCGTGTCGGCACCGGCCGGTCTCGGTTGCACATCGGAGAAAAACAGGACGAACGGCGGCGGGCGGCGGTTGAGTTGCCCCATCAGCTCCGGGAAGCGCTCGTCGTTCTCGAGCATGTACGTGGAGGTCATGTAGCGCGAGAGCGGCCGCAGGTCTGACAACGCGTAGAGCCAGGGGTACTCACCCCAGATGTAGACCGTCTTGCCCTCCGCATCCAGACGTCTGAGTTCGTCCTCCAGGCTGAGCGTCGTATTCACGCGCTCGTCGAAATACGCGTTGAACTGACTCTTCGACTCTTCACCGATGGCGTAGCGCAGCATGTGCGCGTAGTAGCTCGGCCCCTTCGTCCAGTGACGGCCCGTCGGATCGCGGTAGACCACGCCGATGACGATCAGCCACGAAACGACGATCGCGCCGCCCATCAGCGCCGCCGGACGCTGTCGCAACGACCACGCCGGCATCTGCCATCTCGGCCTCTCCAGGTTCACCAACAGCAGCGTCAGCGGCGGGAAGAGCTGCAAGAGGTAGTGCGAGTAGTCCTTACCGTTGATCAGCGCCCCCGCGTAGGCCAGCGAGAACCAGAGCGCCGGCAGCGCCCAGGACGGCAGCGATTCTTTACGCCACCAGACACGCAACAGCAGCACGGACGCCGTGGCCAACGGCAGGAAGAGCAGCGGCACCAGGGCGGCGCGCAGACGGCTGTACGCCGGCACGTAGCTGAAAAAGTACGCCACGTTGGCATCCCAGAACCAATGGAACGACCCCAGCAGCGCAAACCCACCCATCGCCACGGCCAGAGGCGCCGCTGACGCTGCGCCCATCGCCATCAGCGCCTGCACGGTCAGCTTGCGTTCGAGAAACAGCCAGACGATCGCCGCCGCAACCGCCAGCACCGCGGGCTGCCGGATCAGGAAGGACAGCCCGCACAACACGCCGGCGCTGGCGGCGGCGCCCGGCGAAACGCGCCTGCCATTGCCGCTTACCACCAGGATCAAGACGGCGCCACAGGCTAATGGCAGCGAGAATATCTCCGACAGGGCCAGGTTGCCCTCCCAGAACGGCACCGCAAACAGCACGCCCAGCAGCGCGGACGCCCACAGCGCCTTGCGCCAGCCGATCACCCTGCCGCCGATGAAGAAAACGATGACCTGTGTAGCCAGTGCCGCGACGGCCGCGGCCAGCCTGATCTGCAGAATGCCCGCGCCGAACAGCTTGAAGATGCCGGCGTAGAGGTAAAGGAACAACGGCGGCTTGCTCTCCCAGGCCTCGGCATATAGGCTGCCGCCGCGCAGGATGCCCTGGGCCACGCCCGCGAATGTCCCTTCGTCCGTATGCCAGGCCGGCTCGAAGAAGGACGGAACGCGCAGCAGCAGAACCCCGGCGCAGGCTGCCAGCGCCAGCAGCAGCGTCCTGCGGTCCGGCCTATGGCCGGCTTCGGGCTCGTTCATTCCTTTTTCGCCAGCGCCAGCACAGACAAACCGATCGGCAAGCCGGACCTGGCGACCAGCGGCGCCTCCTGGGACAGCACCCAGGCGAGGATCCCGTTCAGTGGCTCCGGCATGGCCCTGACGTCGGAGCGCGGCGGCGCGTTGCCGGGCAGCAGCTTCGAGGCCAGGCGCCGAGCCAGCGCGATCGGGAAGAGCAGCATGTTGTCGTAGGAGAGGCGCTGCGGCGTCAACCCCATGCGCCTCAACCGCTCAGAGAACGCTCCGGCGTTGTAGCGGCGGTAGACGTGCGTGGCCTTGTCGTGCGGGCCGCCGTAGAGGAACATCAGCGCCGGTTCGCGCCAGAAGAGATAACCTCCCGGCCTCAGCACCCGCCCTATCTCAGTCAGCGCCGCGGCCTCCGTCTCGTTGTCCAGCGTCGCCGCCACCTCGAACATGGTCACGAGGTCAAAGGAGGCGTCGCGGAAGGGCATCGCCCCGGCGCTGGCCTGCGCTACGCGGTCGTTGGCCCGGTTCTTGAAGAACCCCACAGCCAGGGAGGAATAGTCGAAGGCAGTGACGCGGCCCAGCTGCGCCAGTTGCGCCAGCTGCCCGCCGGTCCCGGCGCCCACGTCCAGGATCTCGAGCGGCTTGCCTCGAGGCAGAAACCGATCGAACAGCGTCTGCGTGATCTTTCGCTGGCCCCTGTACCACCAGAGCGTGTCCTCCAGCAGGTACATCGCCTCATACTCGCCGGGCTCCAAGCCTGCTAGTCCGGGCTCTTGGTAGCAACCGGCTCAGCGATCTGCACCAGCCGGCGCTTCGCCAGCATCGCCACGCGGCGCTTCTGCTCCCGCAAGAGCACCAGACGCACGTACCAGCGCCCGACACCGGCCAGCGCCCTGGCAATGCGCACCGGCTTGAAGAACTGCGAAGTGCCGAACGCGCGTGGGTAATGGCTCACCGGCAGCTCGATCATCTTGGCGCCCGAATCGCGCAGCTTGCGCACCAGCTCGACGCAGATCGCGCCGTCCCGGCTCTGCAGCTCGATGTCTCGCATCACGTCGCGACGGACAAGACGGAAGTCGCAATCGACGTCACGGATCGGCAGCGAGAAGAGGATGCGCGCCACCTGCTGGTAGGCCCCTCCCGCGACGCTGCGGTACCAGGGATCCTGGCGCGCGCGCTTGTAGCCATTAACCACGTCGACCCCGGGCTTCATCTCAGCCGCGAGCAGGAGTATTTCCGACGGGTCGTATTGGCCGTCGCCGTCTGTGTAGAAGACGTAGTCCTTGGTGGCGTTGACGAAACCGCTGGTCAGCGCGGAGCCGTAGCCGCGGTTCTGCGCGTGCCGGACGACTCGCAGGCTGGGCACGTCGCGACCCACCTCTGCGAGGACCTGCAGGCTGTTATCGCTGCTGCCGTCGTCGACCACGATGATCTCGTAGTCAGACGCGATCTGCGGCAGCACAGCCGCCACCTTCTCGACGAGGCCGCGGATGGTGTTGCTGTCGTTGTAGCAGGGGAAGAACGCGCTGACGCTGGACAGCATAATCAGGACCTTTTCACTCCCGCGGGTCCCTGTATCGAAGCAGCGGGATCATGACACGCCTCGGTAGGAGCGTCAATTGACCGTTTGGACAACCGAGGCTCCCTAAACACCCTTTAGCGGGGGCATGGGGGTGTCCCCCCATCTTCACTACTGGGGCCTCGTGCTGCGGTCTATCTTCCAGACCTCGATGAAGCCGTAAGACCGGTCGTCGAAGTAGTCAATCCGATCGCCGCTCTTGGCCAGGTAGGTCCCCAGCTCGACCTTGTCGGACGAGATCAGGCGCTGCAGGAACATCCGCGACGTCCGGTTGAGCACGATGTACTCGACGCCGAAGTCGTCCAGGTAGGCCGTGATCGTCGTCGGATGCTCCGCGATCTTCACGTTGGTGCTGTAGAACAGCATGTAGTAGCTGCGGAAGTCGGTGTCCGGCATCGCCCACCACAGCGCCGTCGCGCCCAGCACCTTCGACCCCGGCGGCACCGAATCGTCCAGCTTGTCGCGCAGGCTCAGGTAGTCCGTGGCGTCGTTCCAGGCGCGCGCGCCCTGCACCTGCGCGTACGTGCCCTCCACGAGCACGATCATCAGCAAGCCCGCCGCCATCGCCGCGAGGCCGGCCGGCACGACATGTCGCAAGGGCGCTCGCAGCGTCTCCAGCGATAAAGGCGGCAGCTGGCGCAGGCCCGTGACGATGAGATAGGCCAGCCCGATGCAGAGGTACGGCATCACCGCTATCCAGTAGAAGTAAATCTTCGGCGAGTCCAGCACCGCGAACTGCAGCGGCAGCCCGGCCAGCGTCAGAAACAGCAGCCGGTGCGCGGCGCTCTTTTGCCGCAACGCCGTCCACCCGGCCAGCGCGGCCGACACCGGCAGCCCGACGATCACCGCCAGCCGCGCGCTTGGCCGGTTGGTCAGGACCTGTTTCGCGTCTTGCCACTGGAACGGGAAGCGCTTCGTCTCCCGCTTGACGTTGGTGATGTAGAAGTCGGGGTCGGTGAAGCGAATGCGGCGCTCCAGCGTGCTCGTCTGCCCCTCGAAATCGTGGTAGTTGGCCAGCACGTAAACGCCGTACGGCGCCGCAACGATCATCGAAGCGGCGGCAGTGATCGCGACCAGCGTCAGCCGCGTCCGCAGCGGCGTCGAATCCCAGAGCAGGTACAGCGCGGCGATCGGCAGCATGAAGAAGCCGTAGAACTGCATCAGCGTCGCGATCGACAGCAGCCCGCCCGCGATGGCGCAGCGCACCGGCGTCGGCTTCAGCAGGACCAGCGCCCCGGCCAGCGTGAACGGCACGGGAGCCAGGTCGTAGCGGATCGTGCGCGCCATCTCCTGCAGCGGCAGGCCGGTGTCGTAGCCAATGTTCAGGCGCAGCAGCAGCATGAGCACCAGCGCCAGCACCCCAACTGCGACTCCGCCCACCTGCTTGGCCAGCAGGTACACCAGTGCCAGCGCCAGCAGCCCGTAAAGCACGCTGACCAGCCGCGCGGCCAGGATGCTGGTGCCGACGGCCTTGAACACCGCCGCCAGCACGATGTGATGCAACGGCATGTTGAACAGGTAGACGTCTTCCGCGCGGTAGAAGCCCGTAAACAGGTCGGTGCCGAACACGCCCTCGGTCGCCAGCTTGTGCGAGGCCGAGAGGATCCAGA